>JBEGIR010000087.1 GCA_040224245.1 Puniceicoccaceae bacterium
ATTTTGAGTCCTTTCGAGCTTATAAAAGCGAATTCTTTCTGGTTAAATTCTGTCATCGCTGGAGTTGTATTTTATTTTTCCTAACCACTGTTTATCAGTGACTTACACTCCATGCGATATTTTTTTGTGAGAAATCCGGGCTAGATGAATCCATTTGGGGCAGAAAGAAGCGTTTTCATCCTATACGTATTAGTGTGATCATCGAGTGACAACTCACAATCTCAGTGTTCAAAGCTGGATAGACCTTGAATCAGAGAATGGTACTATTTAAAATTCGCATGTTCCTTATATGGACCCGATTCCATTATTCGATCACCTCTATCAGGAGTTAATCCGCATTACCGGAGAACAATCATGAGCCTAGCAAAACTCATTCGACTTGCATTGGAAAAAGTTCTTCCGGGTTACCCTCGGCGAAACCCAGTACCCGTATGGAAACTTCCCGTCATCGATCTCGCAACCCGAAAGGACCCATTCGCCAAAGATGATTGGAGGGAAGCATTGCACATGGAAAATGCATTTGTCGAAGGCAAGGAAAAGCGATGATCACCTTCGCTACCCTCATACTTTCGAATTTCCCCGTGAAGGGTTTGCACACGCGACCACCCTGGAACGCACTCCCGATTCCTACAGCAAGCCGTGCACCTGCATCGTGCGCATCACATCGTGCAGCACATTGCGCCAGATGATGTAACCCAGGTCGTTCATGTGCAACTCGTCGTCGAGGAAGGTTTCCGGGATGGGTTTGCCGTCAAAGCCGAGTGAGGCGGTCCAGACATCGGCAAAATACACGTTTGGGTGCTGATGAGTCAGGACCAGCAAGGCGGTGTTGGTTGCTTCATATTCGGCCTTGAGGTGCCAGCGCTTGAGGCTGGGTTTGGGCGAAATGAAAACCACCGGAACGGTTGGATGGACCTCCCGTATCTTTGCCAGAAACTGCTCCGCCTCCTGCACGATATGCTTCGGCTCCTTACCGCTGGCGGTATCGTTGTCGCCTTCGTAGACAAAAATCGCAGCGGGCCGGTGCGGCGGCACAAGATCATCAAACCAATGCAGGGCATCGGAAAAATGGGAACCGCCAAATCCCCGGTTGATGGTGGCATGCCCGGGAAATGCCTGCTCAAGCGTCTGCCACATGCGAATGCTCGAACTGCCCACAAAGAGCAGAGAACCCTCCTGCGTCGGTTGCTGCGCATCGGCCTCACGAAAGGCGTTGATTTCCTCTTCGAAACGAAGTGCATCCTGCGCGCTGGCGTGAAGCATCAGAGAGCCGGTGAAGAGCGCAGCCATCAGGCGCAAAACTGGAGATAGATTTGGAGCTTGGGATATCGGTTTCATGATGAATGTAAAGGTTCAGAATAAGGCTTGTGACTCAAGGGCTAACGCTCAAGCGCAGTCGGTCATCCATGCGTCGTCTCCATAGACAACGCACCGCTGAAAATTAACTAAAGCGCTCTTATACTTTCGACAACACGCTCCTGCAGCTCGTACTGCTGGCGCTGAGCGACTAGGCGCGCTTTCGCAACAGCACCGTCAGCATCAGCACCGAGGCCAGCAGCATGGATGTGATCAATACCGCTGCAAAGCGCTTCGGTTCGCCCTCACTCACTGCCATCCAGGTAACCACGCTGCGCCAGCTGAAGGCTGCCAGCAGCAAAACCGTTGTTCCCGTTGCAGCCATCCATGCTGCCCGGCGGCCACCGCGAAGAAACCAGATGCCCCACAGGATCGACAGGGAACCAAAGGAACCGCCCGAAATAAGGGCGGTCTTCGCTGCTGCCGGATTCGAAAGGTAGCCCAGCAGGCCACAAACGATGAGAAAACTGCCAAAACACAAGAGTGCGATTCCAGGATGGACTGTGGGTTGCATGCACGGATCAAATGCCAATTTGCGAAGCCCGCAAGTGCTCGACAACGGATTTTGGCGCAAATTGCGCTGAAGCTGACGAAAGACATGAGCAGTAGCGGTTATCCCGGGCACAGTGGGAGTCGTCTGAATTTTTCCAAATTCAGCTACGGGAACGTTCACTCGATTCAGAAATGCGGTAACGAATAGCCAATGTTTCACCGAGTCTTTTGATCGTCAACATGCTGTCCTCTCTGGCACATCCAAGGTCAACAAACCGCGATCCGTCAAAAAAATCGGACGATGGGCATTGAACCCTCCAACGACTTTCCTTATCCTGAACGCGTTCTGTATATCCCGACCCTATGAATCGACGAACTTTTGCCAAAACGGCACTGGCCAGTGTGGCGTCTTCGGGCGCACTGCTTTCCAGTTCCATCGCAGCCAGCACTTCGAGTGCTTCCACCGCCAAAGGTGGCTCATTCAAGCTCAAATACGCACCAAGTTTTCACCACTTCCGGCACAGCGCCGGAAAGGACCCGGTCGAGGTGCTTCACTTCATGAAGGACCATGGGTTCGAAGCCATTGAGGACAATCCCATGATGGGCCGTCCGGTTGAGGAACAACTGCGCATCGGAAAGACTCTGGAAAAACTGGGTATGACCATGGGGGTCTTTGTCACAGGTTTTGACTTTGGTACTCCAATTTTCACGGGCAACCGCATGGATGCCAGCAAGCGCGACCGGGACCCGAAAGCCGTGCGTGAACACCTCAGGATGAAATGCGAAGCTGCGGTGGAAACCGCCAAACGCGTGAATGCGAAATGGACTACCGTGGTGCCGGGAGCCGAAGATCCGAGCCTGGAATACGGTTACCAGTTCCAGAATGTGGTGGACAATCTGCAATTCTGCGCATCGATCTTTGAACCGCATGGCATCATCATGGTGCTCGAGCCGCTCAACCACATGGATCACCCGGCCCTGTTTCTCAAGCGCATCCCCCAGGCCTACACGCTCTGCAAATCCGTGGGCAGTGCCTCCTGTAAGATCCTGAACGATCTCTACCACCAACAGATCACAGAGGGCAACCTCATCCCCAACATTGACCGCGCCTGGGATGAGATCGCCTACTTCCAGGTAGGCGACAATCCGGGACGCAAGGAACCCACAACCGGAGAGATTAATTACCTGAATGTATTCAAACACATCCACTCCAAGGGATTCACGGGCATCGTCGGCATGGAGCACGGCATCAGCCAGCCCGGTCAAGCAGGCGAGATGCGACTGATCGAAGCCTACCGTGAGGTCGATGCATTCTGAACCCCCACCTGAACACCTTTTCTACACCCAAACCCACACCCTACAGGAGATCCCATCATGTCATCCCTACCCCTGAACCGTCGCGAATTCATCAAACGCAGCGCCGCTGCCGGAGCCGGTACCCTGCTGGCCGCCCAACTGTTTGGGGCGCCCCATGTAGCGGGTTCTGACAAGCTCCGCTTTGGCCTCATCGGCTGTGGTGGCCGAGGAACCGGAGCTGCTGCAGATGCGCTCATGGCAGACCGCTCCGTTGAACTGATTGCCGTTTCCGACCTGTTTCCGGACCGTGTCGAAGCGGCACTGGACCAGATCCGTGAACGGTTGAAAGGCCATTTAGGGGGTGATAGCGCTGCGATCGAGCGCGTGATGAAGGAACAGGTAAAGGTGTCTCCATCCCATCAGTTCAGTGGTTGGGACAATCATGAAAAACTCTGCTCCCTCGCCGAGCTGGACTACATCGTGACTGCCACTCCGCCTGTCTTCCGCCCCCATGTGGTTGAAGCCGCTGTTCGCCATGGCAAACACATGTTCATCGAAAAACCCGTTGCCGTGGATCCGGTCGGTGTTCGCAAAATGTATGCCTTGGGCGAACAGGCACGGGCGAAAGGACTTTCGGTGGTGGCGGGAACTCAGCGACGCTACCATCCAGGTTACCTCGAAGCCTTCAAGCGCGTGCAGGATGGACAAATCGGCGAGATCGTCTCTGCACAGGCCTACTGGCTCGCTGATTATTTTGTCGGATTCCCGCTCCGCGGGGCCGAGGATCGACCCACCAACGACATGGAATACCAAGTGCGCAACTGGCTGCTCTACGTCTGGGGTTCGGGTGATCACATCGTGGAACAGCACATCCACAACATGGATGTGGTGAACTGGTTTGTTGGCCGCGTCCCTGAAACCGCCTACGGAGTTGGAGGACGTGCGGTTGAGTTTGACTCCCAGCGCTACGGTGACCGGTTCAGCCACTTTGCCATCGAATACGATTATGGCAAGGATCTGCTCTGCAGCAGCATCTGTCGTCAGGAGCCGGGTACCAAGTCCCGCGTGAGCGAGCGCATTCAGGGCACCAAGGGCACGCTCTTCCTGAATGACCGTGAGCTGGAAATGACGGGTTCCAAGCCCTGGAGTTTCAAGCGTACTCCCGGTTTTGTCAGCGAGTTTGTGCTCGAGCACAAGGAACTCATCCGTAGCATTCGCGAGGGCCAGCCTATCGATGATATTCCGGATGTCACCGATAGTACACTCACGATGATCGCCGGCCGCAGTGCCGCCTACACTGGCATGCAGTTACAGACAGAGTGGATCAAGCAGCGCTCCCAGGAAAACCTGACCCCCGACACTCTGGAGTTTGGCGAGGTTCCCGTACCCGAGCTGCGCATCCCCGGTCAACACAAGCTCGTCTGAGCCTTTTCACCCCCATACCCATGGCCCAGGTGACGATACAGGTCGTTCACCTGGGCCGTTATACCCGGATGTACCGATCCACTTCTTTTCCCCTTACGCAGAACCGATACCTGTAACCCCTATGAACCCATCCCTCGCTGCCCTGCTGGACCGACGCACTTTTCTAAAATCCGGTAGCCTGGCTTGAAGCTGGTGCCCTGCTCATGAGCCAACAGGAGCTGCTCGGTGCGCTTGAACACTACGGCAAAAACGGACCGGTGGACAAACTACCGCAGTTATGCCCACGAGTCCGACAGTCGCGACCATTGGGACATCACCCAAAATCCCGGACTCATGCGCATCGCGTTCAATGCTGAAGAAGGACGAATCGATGCGTGGCACGGTATCCCCTGGCAGCGGGGTGCGCATTGAGGAATTGACGATCTCAAATCTCATCCCACCCAACAGGCGTAGTGTCCGGATAAAACGATCTCTGGGAAAAACCATCCGGGTTGTACCACTTCCCGCCGACGGCTCACAGTGGTCCTACGACAACAGCCACTGCTTCATTTTCCAGTCAGACGCTCATTTTCCACCTGCACCCTGGCAGCCACACACCGGAACTTGACCTTGTGGAAAAACAGGACAACGATTGTCACTATGCCCCCATTTGCCCCAGAGGACCACCTGTGGTTCACGGAGAACCTGTACCCACACGAGCCGTTTTTACGGGCGTGGTTGAACAAACGGTTCCCTGAACTGCCTGACATTGACGACATCATTCAGGAAGCTTACCTGAAGGTGTATCTTGCCCACCGAAAACGCCCGATCCTGCGACCCAAATCTTATCTGTTCGCCACCGCGCGCAACCTTTCTATCAATGCGCTGCGCAGTGCGAAGGTTCGGTATGAAAATGTTTTGGTCAAATCCGAGTTCGACAATGTCAAAGACAACGGAATGGAACTCTTTGATATCGTACAACGCGAGAGTGATCTGGAGCTGCTCACGCGTGCGATTCAAAGCCTGCCAAATAAATGCAGGCGCATCTTTACATTGAGGAAGGTTTATGGGTTGTCGCAAAAGGAGATTGCGGAGCAGTTGGGTCTCTCGGTTCACACCGTTTATACCCAAGTAGCCATAGGCTTGCAAAAATGCTCCGAGTATGTTCGCCGTGAACGTGGGGAAATCAAATATGGAAATGGGAGACATCAGAAAACCCGGTGACCTGGAGGATCTTCGCGCGCAAGCGTCGGAGTGGGTGGCTCGCCACGATCTCGGCCTGACTGAGGCCGAGCAAGAGGCATTCCTGGACTGGCTTGCCATTGATCCCCTGCACTCGGAATTGTTCGAAGAACAGCTGGCACACTGGCAGGATTTTGACGTGCTGGAACAATGGCGACCCCGTCACAGCGAAGTTCCCAATCCCGACTTGCTTGCACTGCCCCACCAAAGCTTCCGCAGCCACCGGATTCTCTACGCAGCCAGCCTACTGGCAGCCATGCTGGTAATCGGATTTGGAGTCTGGTGGGCCATGTCTCCCGACACTCCTCTGGCAACTGACATGCACTTATTGGCCGACGGTGAGTATGCCATGGGATTTGAGCGTCACACGCTGGAAGACGGTTCACAGGTACAGTTGAACCGTGGCTCCCAGGTTGCTGTGCTCTACTCTCCCCATCAGCGCTCGGTCGAACTCCGTTCAGGCGAGGCCCATTTCACGGTTGCGAAGGATGTGACACGCCCATTTGTGGTGGAGGTCGACGGCATTGCCATCCGGGCCATCGGCACAGCATTCAGCGTCGACCGCCAGGCACAGGGCGTGGAGGTACTCGTTACCGAGGGGCAAATCCAGCTCGAATCGTTTCGCCCACACAGTGCAAACACAAACAGCCATGCGGAACAACGCACGTTTGACCTCTTTGCGGGGCAGCGCACGTTCATCGACTTGGCGACCCCAGTGATGGATCCCGTCATCGAGTCGGTTTCCATGGATCAGATCGAATCCGAACTCGCGTGGAAGGATAAAATCCTCGAGTTTAATGGCGCTCCTCTGTCTCGCGTGATTTACGAAATCAACCTGCGGCATGGGCTGCAGATCCAGATCATGGACAGTGAATTGCAGAATCGCCGCATCACAGCAGCAATTCGAGCCGATAACGTGGAGGGCTTCCTCGAATTGCTCGAAGTCGCTCTGGGTATTCAGGTGAAGCACGCTTCGGACGGAATCATCTACCTGCATCGTTAGCATGCTCAGTGGGAGCTAGCCACTCACAACCCACCCCTATAGAAGGAATCACTCTCTTTTCTACGGATTCCAACTCTCCGGTCCGAAGTTCAGAAAAAGCCAATCCATCGAAACCGACGTTTTTGCAGACTCCCCATCGAAAGGTAAATCCCTCTCGCCGCCGCATGTGCGCTGAAAGGACCCGGCAGGGCATCGCACACATCCTCGCCCGCCTGGAACATCAGCGGTCACTTGGCTTGTACTGGATAGCCGCGATGCTGATCGGTCTGTCGCTGAATGGCTCGGAGCCGGAGCGTCGCAACTTTGTGATCGAAGCGGGTTCCGCTGAAACAACCCTTCGCCAGGCGGCCATTGAGGCGGAGGTGGAAATCCTCTATGACCTGAGCACAGTACAGGGATTGACGACGCGGCCCATTGAGGGGAGCTTTACCCCTTTCGAAGCCCTCGAGGCCATGCTTGCAGACACCTTCTGCCGCGTGGTAGCCGTACACAACGGACGTGCCTATGCCATTGTTCGGGAGCCATCTGCCGACACCTCACAGTCAAGCGACAATGGCGATTCCCCAGTGAACAAAGAGGGTTCCCCTTCGGACGAAGCATCGGGATGGCTGGAACGCCTCACCCGTGGACTTTCCGCTGCAGTGGGCGCCGATGGCACCAGTGAACGGTACGGAGGAGACGGCTCCATCTTCGAACTCGCGCCTTTTGAGATTGAAGCCAGCGAAGAAGCCGGTTACCTGGCCACCTCTTCTCTCGCCGGAACCCGCATTCAGGGCAACCTGTCGGACATCGGCGCATCCATTTCAGTGCACACGGAAGCCTTCATGGAGGATCTTTCGATCACAGACAGTGAGACCCTGCTGCTCTACGGGCTGAATACGGAGGTTGGCGGATTCAGAGGGAATTTTGTGAACCCAAGTTCCGAGGGTGTGGAAACCACCAACCTGAGGGAACCCCAGAGCAATACCCGAGTGCGCGGGCTGACTCGTGCAGACAATACGCTCAACTACTACCGTACCGATGTGCCCTGGGACAGTTACATCATACGCCGGATCGATATTCAGCGCGGTGCAAACTCAGTGCTCTTTGGGCTGGGAAGCCCGGCTGGCATCATCAACGCCACCCCCATCGAAGCAGAGTTCTTGGATTTGACGCGCATGCGTCTGCGCGTGGACAACCACGGCTCCATGCGGGTAAATCTTGATTTCAATCGCTCACTGCTCGGGAACTCGCTCGCCGTTCGCATCGCACTACTGAACGAACAGCAAAAATTCCAGCAACGCCCCGCTTTTGAGGAAAAGGAACGAGGCTACGCAACATTGACCTGGAAACCTGAAGCGTGGAACCAGGGTTCACGCAGCTTTCAGATCCGGGCCAGTGTGGAGATCGGAAACACCCGTTCCAACCGTCCCCGTATGATGGTACCAGTGGATTACCTCTCGATGTGGCTGGCTCCCAAATCTGCCAGCGGATTTGAGGGAGAATTTTCGGATGTTGGGAATTTTGGACTCAACCAAACCCCTTGGGATCAGTATAACGACTTTCTTTCTGGCAGCGGAGAACCCAACCAAAATCCATGGACGACTACGTTTTTTGATGGAGTCTCACCGGTCATCCTGTTTGACGGAGCCACCATTGGCCACATCACGGAAAGAGGCAGCAACGACCGTGGTAGCTGGTTCTTTGATGGTGAGATGGCCAATGCAGGAGCGACCGAAGCCCTCCGCAATGATGGCAGTGCTTCGCTGGATGGCACCTCTGTACACCGTCACATCAAGCACCCGGAGCAGCGATCACTCAACGGATTGCAGCGTGCAGCAATCGAATCCAATCTTCCTTTTGCGGGGTTCTGGAAGGATCGCTCGATTGCAAACACCGAGGTCTTCGATTTTTTCAACAATCTGATTGATGGAGATTCGAAGCGTGAGTTTCGAAACTGGGAGCTTTGGCAGCTGGATCTTGCCCAGACCTTCTTCCACGACCGGGTGGGATACAGTTTCAGCGCCTTCTCACAGCACTATGATGCAGAAGACTACGCCGCTCTGGGGGTGCTCTCTCCTCCAGCACTCTCCGTGGACGTTGGCTTGTGGGATCGCACCTCCCAGCCCAATGCACGCGTGCCCAATCCACGCGTTGGTAGAGTGATGGTCCGCTCGGAAAATCCCGGTGGAAGTTCCTTGAATCGAGATCGCAAATCCCTGCGTGCCCAGGGATTTGTGCGCCTTGACTTCGCCCGCTCGCACGATGCCCTCTGGCGCAAGGCCCTCGGTGCACACGAATGGCTCGCCGTCATGCAAACCCGCAAACTGGACGAGCAGTCAAGCATCTTCCAACTATTGGGCATGGGGCGGGATTTCCTGCTCGAGCGAGGCGAGAATGTGTGGCCGCTCCATCAAATTCCAGCAGAGGGTTCGCGTTTTTCAGAATACAATCGAACTCTCGGGGAAATTCGTCCAAGCACGATCTTCTACCTTCACTTCCGCCCGGACTACACTGGCATCCATCGAGTTGCGGCCAGCCTGAATGATCTTCCATACGGACTTGTCTCCATCGCAGGATTTGATGCCACACCGTTGCCAGGTCTGGATGCACACACAGCTGCACTGCCATGGACTGGTAGTCCCTTTGCATCCGAGCAGCTGAACCAAGAGATCCGCAGGTTCCAAGCCAGTAACCCCGAGTACTACCGTGGCTGGGTGGACTCCATCGGAACCTACACCATTGCCAACGCGTACCGCAGTGAGGCGGATCGCGAGTATCTCACAACCACACGCAACTATTTCAGTGAGACCGTGGATTCGACCGCAGCGGTCTGGACGGGGCGCTGGCTTGAGGGCAGCATCGTGGGAATGCTCGGATGGCGCAAAGACCATGTCACGGAAAAATGGTATGAACACGATTTTCGGACGGATGGACCTCAGATCGATGTGCGCGCCAACGAGAACTCGCGCTCGACACGGGTTTCGAGTCAGAACACCTCGCTCAAGCTCAACCTCAGTTCCCTCCTGAAATGGAGCGAATCCCTACCCTTTGATGTGCACCTGCTCCATGCAAGGGGCGAGGTGCAGACGCCCGACCCCACCCGGGTGGATGTGTTTGGTCGCACCCTACCCAACTCGAGAGGCAGCACTGAAGACACATCCATCATGCTCACCTCCGCCGACAATCGCTGGTCGATGCGCGCAACCTACTACCAAACCGAGGTGAAAGATGCAGTCTCCGGGTCGAGTTTGAACAGCCAGAAGTTCCGCATTCAGCAGGTGCTTCAGCAGGGTGCCGTTCGCGCAGGTTACATTGAGAGCCACAGTCAAAGCTACACCGCAGACTGGCTGTCGCTCAGTGCTTCCGCCGCCAATGCAGGCTATGCCACCGAAGCCGACTATCGCAGGGAGGTCATGGCTCCGGCATGGCGTGCCTTTGAGAGGCACCTTTGGGAGCAATTTCCCATCACACGTGCCTGGTATCAGTCCGATTTCGAGCCAGGCGATCAGAGTCCCCCGGTCGTGTTGTTCCCCGACAATGCGACACTTGTGGAGGATACCCGTTCAGTGGGTTGGGAAATCGAATGGATCGGGAACCTGAGTTCCAACTGGAACCTCGCTCTCAATCTTTCCAAAACACGGGCGAACCGGGACAACCTTCCGGGAGCTGAGTTCCAGGCGGTGACCGACTACATCGCCGAGGCCATGCAGGGACCGGCTGGTGAGTTGCCCATCTGGTGGTACGACGGCCCCGGCATGGCCATCCATCTGGCTCCCTTTCTCGGAGAACTGGCCAAGGCCAAAGCCCTGAATGGATCGGCACAGCCGGAAATCCGCGAATGGAAGGGCAGTGTCGTAAGCAACTACCAGTTTCGATCCGGACACTGGACAGGATTTGGTATCGGTGTGGGATATCGCTATGAGGACTCTCAGATCTTCGCCTATGGCCTTTCGTTGGACGAAAGTGGCAACACAGTCGTCAACCTGGAGGAAACCTATCGTGATGATTCACGACACACTTTGGATTTGTGGGTTTCCTACACACGCTCACTCACCCACAGCATCGGCTGGAAGATCCAACTGAACGTGTTCAATGCCTTTGGAAACAACGAAACCGTACCCCTGCACCGCAACCCTGACGGCAGCATGGGTCTTCTTGGCATTCGCGAGGGCACGAGTTGGGCACTGACCCATACGCTCTCCTTCTGATTCTTGGCCATCGTAGCGTGACTGAACTCAATGGGGTCGGATGAATTCAGTCGTCCGGGCCAGACGAAGGTGCCCAAACCCATGACACGCTTATTCCTCCCCAAACGACGATTTCCGGACCTTTTATTCCTCTCCTGAACATTTCTTTCATGAATTCCGGAAGCTGACCTGTCACAGGGGAGTGCTGCAGTGCGGACAACGCGTGTTCGCCTTGTGGTACAGACCTTCGGATCGACCCCACCCAACGGATTCAACACCCTGCGGCTGATCCGGTTCGATGCCCCCTGGCGGATCGGGTGTTTGCATTCGTGCACCCCAAACCCGACCGCAAAAAACTGAATGATCAAACAAACTCAAAAACACAACATGTTCATAAACCCTAAAACGCTCAAGCATTTCACTGCATCCGCAGTGTTTGCAGTGCTCAGCCCAGTCATGGCGTTTGCCCAGGACACCGGAGCTGATGAAGAGGAAGTCTACATCCTCTCCCCATTCGAAATCACGGCAGCCGACGAAGATGGCTACCTGGCCACTTCCTCACTGGCCGGCACACGCATCAGTGCTGACCTCAGTGACATCGGTTCTGCCATTTCAGTCTATACCGAAGAGTTCCTCGAGGACGTCGGCGCAACTGACAACGAAACCCTGCTCTCCTACAGTTTGAATACGGAAGTGGGCGGATTCCGAGGGAACTTCATCAATGCCACATCTGAGGGCATTGAAAATCAGAACCTCGAATCCCCCAACAACAATACGCGAATTCGTGGACTGACTGCTGCGGACAACACGCTGAACTACTACCTCACCGATATTCCGTGGGACAGCTACATTGTGCGACGGGTTGATATCCAGCGCGGTGCCAACTCCGTTCTCTTCGGACTTGGCAGCCCTGCCGGTATCATTAACGCGACCACAGTCGGTGCGGAGTTTGATACCTTTGGCAAGATTGTTGCGCGGGTGGACGAGCACGGTTCGGGTCGCCTCAACCTCGACTACAACCGCGAAGTCATCGAAAACACGCTGGCGGTTCGCATCGCACTGCTCAAGGATGATCGCAAGTTCCAGCAGGACCCAGCCTTCGAGGACACCAAGCGTGGATTCGCGTCTTTCACCTGGGCACCCGAGGCGCTCAACAGCTCGTCTACGAGTTTCCGTGTGAAGGCTAGTTTTGAGTCGGGAGAATCTACTTCCAACCGTCCGCGCATGGTTGCACCCATCGACCGCCTTTCGATGTGGCTGGCACCGACCAGTTCCAGTGGATTTGGTGGAGAATGGGCAAACCTGAAGGATTACGGATACAACCAGACCGCCTACAATCAATATGACGACTATCTGGCGGGTGCTGGCGAAGTAAACTTCAGGCCCTGGAATGCGATGTTCTCTGATGGGATCACGCCCTTGGTGCTCTGGGAGGGTGATACATTCACTCACATCACGGAAGTATCCAGCAATGACCGAGGCAGCTGGTTTTATAACACGACAATGGCAGATGCGGGAGCGACGGAGGCGGTTCCCAATGATGGTAGTGCAGATTTCAGCAATGGAACCAGTGTGCAACGCAACCTCAAGCACCCAGCCCAGACCACGCTCAACGGAATTGCCCAGGCCGCATCAGGGTTGAATCTTCCCTACGCCGGGTTCTGGAAAGACAGTTCCCTCACATCCACGCATCACTTCGATTTCTTCAACAAGCTGATCGATGGAGATTCCAAACGTGAACTCAAGGACTGGGACTACTGGGAACTCGACATCACCCAAACCTTCCTGAACAACAAGCTCGGCTACAGCCTCGGCGCGTTCCAGCAGGACTACCAAACAGAGTTCTACGCCGCGCTTGGAAACGTATTTGCTCCTGGGATCACTGTGGACATTGGAGAGTGGGACCGCACCTCACAACCGGGTGCCCGGGTGCGCAATCCGAATCTGGGACGCGTCCTGGTTCGCGACGCAAATTCCGGTGGGCGCATGTCGAACAGCTCCCGCGAATCCGTGCGGCTGCAGGCCTTCCTGCGTCATGATTTCACCGAGAACAGTGAGTCCCTGCTCTCTCGCATCCTGGGCAAGCACGACCTTGTTGCCGTGGGTCAGAACCGCAAACTCGACCGGAAATCCTCGAGTTTTGAACTCTTGGGTATGAGCCGGGAATACCTGCTCAACCGCGCCGAATCCGTTCGTCCTCTTGCAGACCTTCCGCCCCCGGGATCACGCCTGGCGGAATACAACCGAACCCTGGGTTCCACCTCTCCCGATCATGTGTTCTACCTGTCGGCCAACCCGGACTACAGCAGCATTGGCAATATCGGCACGCATCTAAAGGATCTGCCACATGGCACCCACGCCATTGCCGGATTTGACGCCACACCCTTGCCGGGCTTTACCGCTGCAATGGCCGCCATGCCGTGGGCTGACAGCCCGTTTGGTTCCCATGAGACAGAGAGATTTCAGGCCGAAAATCCGGAATATTACCGTGGCTGGCAGAACAGCATCGGTGACTACTACATTGCCAACGCCTACCAGAGTGATGCTGACCGGGAATACCTGACCACAGTAAAGAACTTCTTCACCGAAGACCTGGACTCCATCGCAGCAGTGTGGACGGGCCGGTGGTTTAATGGAGGACTCGTGGGCATGTATGGATGGCGTCAGGATGATGTGACTGAAACATGGTATGAACATGATTTCCGCCTCGATGGTCCCCATGTCGATGTTGCCGGCAATCGCAGTGAACGCTCGACCACCGTCGAAAGCAACAATTGGTCGCTCAAGGCCAATCTCACCTACCTTGCGGGAATGAGCGGTCGCTTGCCTTTCGACGTGCATGTGCTCTATTCCGAGGGAGAAGTGCAGACTCCCGACCCAACACGGGTGGATGTGTTTGGGCGCACGCTGCCAAACTCCACCGGGAACACGGAAGACCTCTCGCTCATGATCACTTCTGCTGACAACAAGTGGTCCTTCCGGGCAACCCGTTATGAAACCATCGTCAAAAACGGCATCTCCGGTGCGAGCGTGAACAGTCAGAAGTACCGCGTGCAGCAGGTGCTCCAGCAGGGTGCTTTTCGCGCGGGTCTCATCGAAACAGGTCAGCAAAGCTACACGGCTGATTGGCTGGAGCTGAGTCCATCGGCTGAGGCAGCTGGATTCACCACCGAGGCAGACTACCGTGTTCAGGTCATGGCCCCCGCATGGCGCGAATTCGAACGCGGCCTCTGGGAGCAATTCCCGTTGACACGCAGCTGGTACAGATCGGAATTTCAACCGGGTGATCAGGTGGCACCCCAGATTCTGTTCCCCGACAATGCTACACTCGTCGAGGACAGCATTTCAAAAGGCTGGGAGTTTGAGTTCGTGGGTAATATCACGAAAAACTGGAACCTGGCGGTCAATGCCTCAAAGACTGAAGCGATCCGTGACAACCTGCCGGGAGACGAATTCGGAGCCGTGGTGGACTACATCGTGGAAGCCATGCAAGGTCCGGCTGGCGAAGTTCCAATCTGGTGGTTCACGGGTCCCGGCATGGGCAGTCATCTCGCACCTTTTCTGGGTGAGTTGACCAAGGCAAAAGCGCTGAATGGATCGGCTCAACCCGAAATCCGCAAGTGGAAGGGCAATGTGATCACCAACTATAACTTCCGCAACGGTCGCTTTGATGGTTTTGGGATTGGCGGTGCCTACCGCTACGAGGATTCCCAAATCTACAGCTACGGTCTGTCGCTTGATGCCGAAGGCAACACGAAAGTCCATCTCGATCAAACCTTCGAGGATGATGCCCGTCATACCTTCGACTTCTGGGTCACCTACAACCGCCCGCTCACCGATAAGGTGGATTGGCGCATTCAGCTCAACATCTACAATGCGTTCGGCAGTAACGAGCTCGTTCCCCTGCACCGCAACCCCGATGGCAGCATCGGTCTGCAGGGCATCAAGGAAGGCATGAGTTGGGCCGTCACCAACACCTTCTCCTTCTAAGGGGGTTCCCATTGAAACTGGAGGGGTGTGGTTCTGACACTCCAGCCTCCGGACTCTCTCACAGCAGGCTTCCCGGTTCCCACCGGGAAGCCTTTTTTGTGAAATAAAGACTCAACAACACCATGTTGCGAGGGTTGACAGGCAGCGAAATCTCACATCAAAGGGAAAGGAGCAGCGCAACTCAGCGCCCCGCAGCCCAGTCGGGCACCACGCCCAGCTCAACACCAAAGACCCAGTGCCCAAGCAGCAGAACAACGGTCAGCAGCAGGGGCACGAGCAGTAGGTTGAGCCAGAGTCCCGCTCGCGCCATCTGGGGCAGTGTGATGTTCCCACTGCCAAAAACGATGGCGTTTGGCGGCGTGCCAACGGGCATCATGTAGGAACAGTTTGCGGCAAGAGCGGCAGGCACTAGAAACAGCAGTGGATTTTGTCCCAAACTGATTGCCAGGGCAGCCATCACAGGAAGGAAAGTTGCCGCCGTTGCCGTGTTGCTGGTGAGTTCCGTCAGCATCAGGATTCCGAAGCAGAGCACGGCAAGCGTGAACACCACAGGCAACGCACCCAGCGAAGCGGAGAGTCCTCCCAGATACTGAGACAGCCCGTGGGTTTCCACCATACCTGCCAGACTCAACCCACCTCCAAAAAGCAGCAAAACGTCCCATGGCACTGCCTTCGCACTCTGCCAGTCGAGCGCAAAGCTTCCTTCTTTCAGGCTCACCGGGAGCATGAAAAGCAGCAGAGCCCCCGTAATCGCAATCAGAGTGTCTGAGATCCCCGGAATCACTTCGCCCAAAAGTGGTCGAAACACCCAAGCCATGGCGGTCAGGCAAAATACCACCGCTACCATGGCTTCCCCTCGGCGCAAAGGTCCCAGCTGGGAGCGCTCACGCTTCAACAAATCCGCCATCCCCACAACGGGTTCGCGTCCGAGCCGAAAGGAGATGCGCGTGAGCACCACCCAAACAATGGGCAGGGCAATCAGGGTCACTGGCAACCCAATCAGCATCCACTGTCCAAAACCGATCTCCTGTCCATACACATTCCCCATGTAACCTGCCAGCAGCGCGTTCGGCGGAGTTCCAATCAAGGTCGCCATTCCACCTGTCGTCGCACCGTAGGCAACCGCCAGTAGCAGTGCCGTCGCAAAGGATCGATGCTCAGTTGCATGGGGACCTTCGCTTGGCAGAAGCTGTGTCACCGAAAGCGCGATGGGCAACATCATCAGGGCGGTCGCAGTATTGCTCACCCACATGCTCAACAATGCTGCACTGAGCAGAAAACCCGCGATGATGTTTCGAGGACGGGTACCCATCGCTGCGATGAGCTGCAGGGCCAGCCGCCGATGCAGCCCCCACCGCTGCATCGCTGCAGCAATGAAAAACCCTCCCAGGAACAAATAAATGATCGGATTGGCATAGGGTGCCGCCGCTTCCTTTCCGGTTGCCAATCCCAGCAGGGGCAGCAGAACCAGAGGTAACAGAGCCGTTGCCGGAATGGGAATGGGTTCGCAAATCCAAAATGTCGCCATCAATAACGCCACACCTGCCGTACGCCAACCTTCCACGCTCAGTCCGTCAGGAGGTGGCAGCAGCAGGGTGATGATCAGGCAAAGCGGTCCCAACAACCACCCACTCCATTGCCTTAGGCCGTAGCCTGCGGGTTCCTGCAATCCCTTGCGCAAGGCTGAAGGGGATTTTGAGTCAGGGGAAGCATGGGGAAGAGACATGGGCAATAGGGGGTAATGGATCCGGAAACGAAGGACACACGGACATGAACGAGCCGCTTAGTGTCACAGACACCAGACAAACAATGTGACCCAAACTACCAAAAAATAACTTCGGCGGGTCGGATGAATCAAGGGATTGGCTGAATCGTTGATCATCTACCTTTCGAAAGCGATACAGGCTGTTCAGGTTCTGAATTTTCACAAATTCAGCTACAAAATCAATAGCGGGGGAACCTGTTGGGGAACCGCACAAAGGTCATCCATTCATGACATATCCGTCCCGGTAGGACTTGGTGAGATAGGCGTTGGCAGTGTCATGGTTGGTCACGCGCCCACTGTTGCCGTCATAGGTCAGTGTGGGTCGAACGCCTTGCTCCCCTTCGCCTTCGCCCGAACGGAAGCCCACGAGTCCCAGGCACATGGTTTCGATCATGTCGGCACTGTATTTGAAGTTGCAGGCAGTTTCCGAAGGGTTTCCGTTTCGGCAGGCATCGGTCCACTGTTTCTGGAAATTCGGAATCGGGTCCTCAAGGTCCTCCACTGATGGCGAGTCAAAATACGTCAGGTCTGCCTTGTCACCATAGGGAATGACCAGGCGGTTGCGGAAGTCGGTGACCAGAAAGCCGTGTTCTCCCTTGAACCAGGCACCGTGACCGATGCGGTTGAGATCAATCCATGGACTTGGCGACTGCGGCATCGCCCCACCCTGATACCAGGTCACGCGGATTTGATCGCGCCAACTGTTGGCGGGGAACAGGTATTCGGCAGTCATGTTCACAGGTGTGACATCCGGGTTGAACGACTCGGGAGATGACACCTTGATCTGCGTCGGCAGCTCCGCATCGATCACATTCCAAACGATGTCCATGGTATGGCTTCCCATGTCTCCGATCTGCCCAACGCCCCAGTCCCAGTACATGTTCCACTGCAGGCAGTTCATGCCAACACCACCTTTCAGATACTCAGAATGATAGGGATGGTAGGGTGAAGGTCCAAGCCAAAGATCCCAGTCGAGCGTTGAGGGTATGGGCATGCCTGCCAAATGACCCGGTTTGGGGATCTGTCGATCCCCCCATACCGCCACATCGCGAATCGCTCCGATTGCACCCTGGCGGATGAGTTCTTCCACACGCTGGAAGTTTGGATTCGCATGGCGCTGCATGCCCACCTGAGTCGCGAGCTTGTGGCGTTTTTTCAGGTAGTTATCCCGCACGATGCGTGCCTCTTCCACGGTAATCGTGAGCGGTTTTTCCATGTAACAGTGCAGGTCCCGATTCAGGGCCCAGTTTGCGATGAAGGCGTGGTGATGATCCGGAGTGCAGCAGAGCACGGCATCAAGTCCCGGATGATCCATGGCCTTGCGCCAGTCCTTGTAGATCTTCGCCTTTGGGAATTCCTTCACTGCATAGGGCAGGTTCAGCTCGTTGACCTCGCAGATCGCCACCACGTTTTCCTCGCGCAGCATCGCATAGTGGGCTTCGGCGCGCCCATAGGCACCGATCAGGAGAATGTTGAGACGATTGCTGGGACGGTTCTGTCCGAAGAGGGTGCCCGAGGGAAGGATGGTGAGTCCGGCCGCAGTCAGCACGCTCTGTTTCACGAAGGTTCGACGGGATAGATTGGGGTTCATAACAGGTCGCTTGTTCGATTGGGGTTATACGAATTTGCTCTGAACACAGAGTAGATCACCGAACGTAACCGAGAAAGGGTCCCGGTTGCAATCGAAAGTGCTTCTGAACGCAGCTTTGATGCCTCGATCCGGGTGATCAGGGATGAAACCGGTACCGACCGGAGGCCATGGACAGAACGACGGACTCTGGAGTGATTTCAACAACCTTCACGTCTGGATGATCCGTCACGGGGATACCGGATTCCTTGAGTTCGGCGCCGTTTGTCGTTGGAAAATGAAGCGTGGCAGTCGATCCAACCGGAACGGTGGTGGTGATAACGAGTGCCTCACCCTGTCGCTGCCAGCGGATACCCGCTTCTCCGAAGACCGTCTGGTTCGAGTATTCGACAAACTCAAGATCTGCCACCGGTTGCGGGCGGAAGACAATGTGCCTGTAGGCAGGCTGCTCAGGATCGATCTGCATGCCAGCCAGATTACGATACAGCCACACCAGTCCACCCCCAAACATGGGGTGATTGCGCGAACCCGTGCCATCCCATTTCTCCCAGGTCGTGGTCGCACCCTGTTCCAGCCACCAGCCAAAGCCGGGCTGTGTGGTCTTGGTGATCGCTGTGTAGGCCTGCTCGTTCAGGCCATGCTCCGCCAGTATTTCAAAGAAGTAGCGTGTCCCAAAAATACCGGTGTCCAGGTGCCCGTCATCGGCGATCAGATTTTGACGCACAGCCTCGATCACGCTGCTGCGCATGGGTTCATCAAGGCCCATGCGCAGGGCAAGGATATCGGCACCGGCATCTCCAAAACTTCCGGTGGGTCCGTCGTAAAATGCCCGTTGGAAGGCCGCTCGGCTCGACTCCGCCAGCGCGGCGTAGTGCTCTGCCTCATGCAAATGTCCCAACACCGCTGCGGTCTTGGCGGTCAGGTCTGCGCAGTGCCAGTAATAAAACGTGTGCACCAACGCATCATCGGGCAATTCGCCCGGTGCTACCCAGTCTCCCAGATTGAACCATTTCAGCACCTTGCCATCATTGCCAGTGCGCTGAGAGTGCACGATGCCCTCGGGAGTTTTCCAGGTTTCCAGATAGTCAAGGTAACCCTTCATCGCGGGATAGGTGTTTTCGAGCATATCGAGTGATCCGTAGTGCTGGTAGAACTCCCAGGGCATGATCGCAATCGCCGCCCCCCAGGCCACACCCCCACCACAGCCGGACTGCCAGGGTGCACCATTGGGCACATAGCCAGTAGAAACAATCTGTGCATCACGAATATCCCCGATCCACTTGTGATAAACATCACGCGCATCGTAGTTGTGAAACACGGTCGAACAGGCCACCTGTCCGTCACCCGTATAGCCCGAGCGTTCGCGGTGCGGGCAATCGCTGACGATTCCGCCATGCATGTTGCCCACCTGACTGCGTCGCCAGATGCGGTTGATCGCATTGAGCAGGGGGTTCGAAGTTTCGACGTGCGCAGTCGCTTCGAACTGGGTATTGACCACCTCGGCGGTCAGGTGGGTCGGACTCAGATCACCCGGCCAGTTGTGAATCTCGATTTCCCGAAATACAAACCAGTTAAAGCGCGGTGCGTAGTCTTCCGCTCCCTCTCCACGCAGGATGTAGCGGTTGTCCCCGGAATAATTGCTGCTGAGAAATTCGATATCGATGGCGTGACCCTCTGGTCCCGAAACACCGTGCAGGCGCACCCACCCGGAAATTTCCTCACCAAAATCCACACGGTAATGTCCCTCGCCCAGACGCTCGATTCGTTGGGGTTGCAGTACCTCCGTTATCTTGTCGGTGGAGGCTGTATGGGCCACCAGGCGTCCATCCGGGGCCTTCCGCAGAGCCACTGGCTCCCAATTGCTCGCATCAAATCCGGGTGTGTTCCAGCCCTCCTGCTCCAGTCGGGCATCGTAAGTCTCACCATAATACACCATGTCCATCAGGATGGGACTGCGCGCCGCCGTCCAGCTATCATCGCTCACGATGATCTCCTCCGTTCCGTCGGTGTAAGTGATGTGGAGTTGCGCCAGAAAACGGGGTGATCCGTAGGCATCGGCCCAGTATTTGGCAGGGTTGTAGAATCCATTTCCCAGGATGCTGCCAAGCACATTCTCGCCCTGCTGAAGCTGATCCGTGAGGTCGTAGGCGAGGTACATCACCTTGTAGTCGTGAAAATCGTCGGGCAGCGCGATGTAGGCCTGCTCAAGCTCAGGCCGCTTGCCATAGTTGGTCTGGTTGGGAATCAGCACACCATCCCCCACCTTTCGACCGTTCAGGGAGAGTTCAAAATACCCCAGGCCCGTGGTGTAGATGACTGCCTTTTCCACTGGCTTGCGAATTCCAAAGGATTTTCTCAGGAGCGGGGCGGGCGGACCAAACGCTTCGGGACGACCATCGGGGCCTCCCGACGGTTTGGGCAGTGCTTCCTCGCCCTGCCATGGGGCACCAATCCAGCTCGCCTTCCAGTCCTCTGCCCTGAGCAATCCCATGCGCCAGAATGCGGGTTCACTCCATTCAGAAACCTCATCATCCCCATTCCACACGCGAACCTGCCACCAGCATTCCTGACGGGACTGCAGTGCTTCACCGTCATAGGCGATGCGATGATTCCGGGACGATGTCACCTTTCCACTGTCCCAGAGGTCAGGATCATTAAGCTGCAAGGGATCGCTTGCCACGCGCACCTGCCATGCGCTCTGAATCACTCCCCGTGCCCCCGGACGGGCGGCATTGATCCAGCTCAGGCGCGGAGCTGGCACATCGACGACCTGAGGGTCGTGCAGATATTCGCAGCGCAGGTCGCCCGGTTGCAATGGGTCAGCACTGAGCATCAAGCTGAGCAGTGGGATTGAGATCAGGAAGGAGCGGAGCAAGGGGATCATGGGCTTAAGCGTTCGGGGATTCTTTTGTATCGGTTAACCGAAAAGGATGCGAATGAAATCACATTGAGTTGAAAGCATGGGGAGCCATCACAAGTTCAATTCATGCATGATATTGCACGATCCATTATAGCGTCTGAACTGAAGTCCGTGCCGGGATGCGAATCAGGGCAGGAAGTGGATTCCTGAGGTCGCTGAAAGAGACACATCCTCACGGGTTGCGTTGCTATTGCGAAACGTCACATCGGTCGCCTCATGAAGCTGTACCCATGAGTTTTCTCCCACCGGTGCGAGAAGCTCCAACCCCTGAAATACCACATCACGAGCCTGCTCCACCCAAAGTGCATGTCGCTGCTCCATTCCCGTATAGGACAGGCGAACATTCTCCAGGCGCAGGTTCTCCACGTGCCGGAGAAAAAGTCCATAGGTCGGCAAATCCGTCTTGAACATGCGATTGAAGGGATAGTGGTTGCTATGCTCTGGCACCGGTTCCATCGCCGAACCAGCAGGTCCTTTGCCCCGCATGGTGATGTCGATGTTGGAAAGCCTGACCCCGCGAACCGGATGCCCGGGGTATCCGGTAATCGCACTACTGATGGGGCCACAGTCACGGGCGGTTAGATTCGAAATCACAATGTTTTCAACCCGTCCAGGGGTGGCATCTGGCTTACCCTCCCACTCACTGTGACGATTGCCAAGTTTGATGAAAAACGGAGTTTCCACACCGTGCATGATCACATTATCGATCTGAATATCCTGCAGGATGCCACCGTCGACACTGAGCAGATCGATGCCCGAGAGACCACCCCACGCCTCATGCACATGGATCATCTTTGGCGATTTAGAGGACCGGATCACGATGTTGCTGATCGCAACACGCTTGTATCCTCCCACAGAACCCGTACCCAGTTTAAGCGGCGTGGCATGGGAACTGAGAATGCAGTTGGAAATGACGACATCCTCTACGGTGCGCAGTCCCTCCGATTTGAGCACAAGCGCGTCATCACTGGAGTCGATAATGCAGTTGTCAATCACCACATCATGGCACCCGTCAATGTCGATGCCATCATTGTTCAGATTGCAGTGATTGTAGATCGTGAGGTCACTGAGGCGCACATGATCACAGAGGAAATAGCGCTGCATCCAGAACGCAGAATTTTCCATGCGAATTCCCTCAACCGTAATGTGCTTCGACTCCACCAGATGGATGCCAAAGGGACGCTCGTGATAGCGCACGTTATCACGGTCGCTTTTCCAGATGGCATGTTCACCGCCCGGGGCGATCATGCCGCTTCCGTAGATACGGACATTCTCCACGCGATAGCCGTAGAGAAACGCCGGACGCGGCTCAAGATCCTCCCGTGACTTCACCCGAGGTTCGATGGGAGGAAAGGCTTCTGCAGCATTCACACCCCGCCAGATTGCCCCGTTTTCGAGGTGGATGCTCACATTGCTTCGCAGATAAACGGTGCCCGAATGCCAGGTACCAGCCGGAAAGTTCACAGTGCCTCCACCCGCAGCGGCGCAGGCATCGATCACTTGCTGGATGGCCACTGTGTCATCCCCATCATCATCAGGAATCGCTCCCTGCGAAGTGATGTCATGGGTGAGGGCCTGAAGCAGGGTTGTCAGGCCCATGCTGAGCCAGAGAAATGTGTATATCTTGTTCATAAGTTGAAGCGGGTGAACGGCCAGAGTGGCGATTTTCACAAAGGGAGAAATTGCGGTGTCATTCCCAGACAGATGAACTGACCCTGCTTACTAAAAAAATCTGTGATTTTCTTTTAGTGGTGATGGTGCAACTGGTTGTCTCAGGGATGTCGGCTATGCTTCAAGCTCACACAACACCCATTGACTCCTGCCATTCGCACTGTTGCAAATTCGGAGCAGGGTTCTGAATATGAACTCACTCACCATTTGATTTTTCCCCATGATGATTCCAGCCAATCCCTTCATTCGCCAATCGCTCCTGTTGCTACTGACGGCCTTTCTCGGACTCAGCCCGTCGGTGGCGTTGGAGGTTTCCAATGTGTTCTCCGACCACATGGTACTGCAGCAACAGCAACCCATCCGCGTCTGGGGACGTGCAGCTCCGGGGTCTGTGGTGACTGTAACCTTCGCAACTGTAAATGAAACGACCCGAGTAAATGCAGAGGGAATGTGGCAGCTCAGTCTGCCCGCTCAGGAGGCATCGTTTGAATCCCGGACACTGACGATCAGTTCGGGTGAACATGAACTTCGCTTCAGCGATGTGCTGGTGGGTGAGGTTTGGCTGTGCTCCGGTCAATCCAACATGGACTGGACCGTCGACCGACTCAAAGATGCCGACATGGAGCGTCTGGCAGCCCGTCATCCCCATATCCGGTTCTATAAGGTAAACCACGTCACCGCACAGGAAGCACGCTTCAGCGACAATGCCGTATGGAAAGTCTGCGCTCCCGACACCGTCGGTGATTTCAGCGGCACGGGTTATTATTTCGGGCGGGATCTCCAGCAGGTCCTGAATGTTCCAGTCGGCCTAATTCACTCTGCCTGGGGAGGAACCCCGGCGATCGCATGGACCCGCATGGAAGCGATGCACCGTCATCCGCAGCTGGTCGGCAAGGTGGCCGAGTGGGAGGCGATGGTGCAGGATTCAGCGGAACGGCTGGTCGAATGGCAGAAGGAGCAGGATGCGCTGAACGCAGCCGGCACGCCCGACCCAGCTCCCTGGCGTTCGCGTCCGAAAGAACGCACGGATCCGCACTTCCCCGCAAACCTTGCCAATGGCATGCTTGCACCGATTGCCCCCTACACGATCCGCGGAGCGATCTGGTATCAGGGAGAAACGGATGCGGGGTGGAACCCGAGCGATTACGATGAGCGGCTGCAGGTGATGATCGAGGACTGGCGCGAGCGCTGGGGACAGGAACAGCTGCCCTTTGGCATCGTGCAATTGGCCGGATTCATGGACTACCGCACGGAACCTTCGAATGATCCCTGGCCACAGCTCAGGGAAGCCCAGCGCAACCTGGCAAACTCCATGGAGCACGTCGGACTCGCCGTCACGATTGATATCGGCGAAGCCAATGACATTCATCCACGCAACAAACAGGAGGTCGGTCGCCGCCTCGCCCGATGGGCACTCGCAGACGTGTATGAGGAAATTGAGCTGCGCGGCGGACCCGAACTCGCGACGGCACGGGTAACTGGCAACCAGGCCGTGCTCACGTTTACCCAGACGGGTTCGGGCCTGCACATCCTCGATGACCGCAAACTCAGAGGGTTCACACTTGCCGGACTGGACGGCGTGTTTTATCCGGCGGTCGCAACGCTCGATGGGAAGGATACCGTCATTGTGACCAGCACCGATGTCCCCAGCCCTGAGCGCGTGCGCTACGCCTGGCAGAACAATCCCAAAGATGCCAACCTGACCAACGCGGAACGCCTGCCCGCCAGCCCATTTGAAGCATGGTTGAGATAGTCCTGCGGTCGAAGCAGGTGGATCTGAAACAGCCTTGCCTGGCTGTTCAATTGCAGACGCATCTGATCAGAATGTTCACAAGTTTCGCTACAGGGATGAAATGCGTTTCACTTCTGCGATTCTGTCCGATCCCATTCCCCCGCTGGAAAAGATCAATGATGATGGTGAGCATCAGTTGCAGCTTCGCCTGACTGAGCGGCGATTTCCTTCTCGATGCTTCCACAGCGCAGCATACTGGCACCGTAGTAGGGGTTGGAAACGGTTTTTCCGTCCTGAAGCCAACTCGCACCTTCGTTACCAAATGCCATGGGACATCGGACCACATAGAGGGTCTTTGCACCAATGGAACCGTCCTGTTCCACCCATTCCAATAACTCCCCGGACAGCTCGCGGAATGCAACCCGCGCAGATTGAAGGTCACTGGAGTCCTGGATCTTCATCGCAGATTCCGACACCACTGCCCCAGGCTGATGCGATGATCCGGTATGTGTTTGACTGGCCAACGCCTCGAGCAGGATCTTTGCTTCAGCTTGCGCTCCCGACAGGTCATCAGCAGCCAAGTGCTTCTGGACCTGGAGGTAGGGTTCGATGAGATGCTCAAGCCACGAAGATGCAGGGTCTTCAGATTTGGCAAATGAGGTGATTGCGCTCATCAGTAGCGCAAGGGTGAAGACTATCTGGTATTTCATGTGTGTATTTCCTTTCGACTGGATTGGATTCGGTGGGTGAGTTCGGTCATCCCGCAAAACAGAACGGGGACCACAAAAATAGTGAGTACTGCCAGCATCATGCCGCCGAAAGAGGGTATTGCCATCGGCACCATGATGTCGGAGCCGCGTCCCGTTGATGTCAGAACTGGAAGCAGAGCGAGGATCGTGGTGGCACTGGTCATCATGGCGGGACGAACCCGTCTGGTGGCAGCTTCGATGACACGCTGGCGAATTTGCTCAACCGTGCTTGGGGGAGCCTCGGACATGCGTTGATGGATGTAGGTCATCATGAGTACACCATCGTCGGTCGCGATGCCGAACAGGGCCAGAAATCCGACCCACACCGCTACGCTGAGGTTGATGGTTCCCATTTGGAAGAGATCCCGCAGGTTCTGGCCGAACAGGCTGAAGTCGAAAAACCAGGGTTGACCATACAACCAGAGCAGAATGAATCCGCCCGACCATGCAAAGAGGATGCCGGAGAAGATCATGAGCGTGGTGGATACGCGCCTGAACTGGAAGTACAGAATCAACCAGATGGCAAACAGCGCAAGGGGCAGCACAACCCGGAGTTTCTTCTCCGCCCGGATCTGATTCTCATAACTGCCCGTGAACTGGTATCGTACGCCTGTGGGAATGTGCAGCTCTCCTGATTGAATCTTTTGCTCAAGAAATGCCTTTGCCTGTTCCACCACTTCCACTTCAGCAAATCCATCGTGATGGTCAAAAATCACGTACCCCACCAGAAACGTATCCTCGCTTTTGATGACCTGAGGGCCTCGCAGGTAGCGAAGCGTAGCGAGTTCGCGCAATGGAACCTGGGTTCCATCGGGGGCTGCCACCAGGATGGCTTCGATGGCCTCAAACTGATCGCGCAATTCCCGCAGGTAGCGCACCCTGACGTGGTAACGCTCGCGCCCTTCAACCGTCTGCGTGATGGGTTTTCCACCCATCGCGACTTCGATCACATCCTGCACCTTTCGTACACTGATACCATAGCGTGCAATGGCATCCCGATTGATGTCGATTTCAAGGTAGGGTTTGCCAACGATGCGATCCGCAAGAACAGCCTCAGATTTGATCGATGGCACTTGTTTGAGCAATGTTTCGATGTCGAGCGCTACCTGCTCGAGCGTCTCCAGGTCGGGACCAAATACCTTGAGTCCCATCGGTGCGCGCATGCCACTTGACAGCATGACCAGACGTGCGGCAATGGGTTGCAGTTTGGGTGCCGATGTGGTGCCGGGGATGGTTGCAGCACTCACAATCTCATCCCAGATGTCGTCAGGACTCTGGATATGCTCACGCCACTGTCGGAAGGGTCGGCCATCAGGATCGAAAACCAGTTCCCCATCCGCATCCCGCTCAAACGAGTTCATAGCATCGTCATATGCGAAGGTGAGGATGCGGCCTGCTTCATCGGTGATAAACTCGGATTTGTAGTTGATCACCGTCTCAATCATGGAGATCGGCGCAGGGTCCAATGAACTCTCGACACGGCCCAATTTGCCCACCGCAGTTTCAACCTCAGGGATCGCATGAATGGCCATGTCCTGTTTACGAAGCACATCCATCACTTCTCCAATCGAGGCATGCGGCATGGTGGTGGGCATCAGGAGAAAGGATCCCTCATCAAGATCGGGCATGAACTCCTTGCCAAGCCCGGGCAGGGCATGGGCCAGAGTCACAAAGGGTTTGCTGCTCTTTGCGGCCTGTGGTAACCATCCGAAAACACTGCTCCAGCCCAACCAGATGATGAACCCGAATGCGATAACGCACAGGTTCAGCCCAAGGAAGGCCAGTTTGAAGCGCAGCAAAAAGGCCAGTATACGCGCATAGCTGCGAATGAACAGCACTACCGACCCGAGCAGCCCGCCAATGGCGACCAGAACAAAAACCAGGTTCTGGACAGGCAGTTCGGGTCCCAGAGGCTTCCAGTCCCGCGCCAACCAAATGGCAACCGCCATCGCAACGATGACGTTGAATCCGATGAACAACAGACGACGCACGGATGCAGGGATGCGATTCGAACACAGGTGAAAGGCCGCAACTGCCATCATCAACACGCCGAGCCACAGGGGAATGTCTTTTACAAAAACCATACCCGCCATTCCCACAACCGCGATGCCAACCCAGAGTCCATAGCGAACCCATTGGGCCTTGAACCGCCCCGCAATGAGCCAATGCGCCAGAGGTGGAATGATCGTCAGTGCCACAAGGATCGAGCCGATCAGTGCAAAGGTCTTGGTATAGGCCAGCGGACGAAACAATTTCCCCTCTGCTGCTTCCATCGTGAACACCGGGAGGAAGCTGATCACCGTCGTCAACACTGCAGTCGTCACGGCTCCTCCCACTTCCGAACAGGCACGATATACCACCTCGAGCCGACTCTCCTCTGGATCAGCGTTGTCGAGGTGTTTCAGGAGGTTCTCAATCAGCACCACTCCCATGTCCACGATGGTGCCAATCGCGATGGCAATGCCCGAAAGCGCAACCACGTTGGCGTCCACACCAAACAGTTTCATTCCAATGAATGAAAACAACACTGCCAATGGCAGGATGCCGGATATCAGGGAAGCACTGCGCAGGTGCATCAACATCAGCACCACCACAATGATGGTCACCAGAATCTGCTGCCGCACCGCATCTTCCAAAGTGCCGAGCGTTTCATAGATCAACCCGGTGCGGTCATAGAACGGTACGATTTCCACTTGACTCACCGTTCCGTCGTCAAGGGTTTTACGCGGAAGTCCCGGGGAAATTTCGCTGATCTTTTCCTTCACCCGCTTGATCACAGCCAAAGGATTCTCCCCAAATCGTGTGACCACGACGCCACCGACTGCCTCAGCTCCGGCCTTGTCAAGTGCTCCTCGGCGCAGTGCAGGTCCCAATTCAATTTCCGCAACGTGTTCAAGCGTGATCGGTACTCGATCACGCTGTGTGATCACAGTCTTGCGCAGGTCCTCGAGATTCTTGAGAAAGCCCAATCCCCGAATGACGTATTCGACGGAATTGATCTCAATGGTGCGAGCCCCCACATCGACATTGCTTCCCCGCACCGCATCAAAAACCTCCTGCAGTGAAATCCCGTAACTTCGCAAAGCGGCAGGATCCACATCCACCTGATATTCTTTGACAAAGCCACCGATGGATGCGACTTCAGCCACTCCATCCACTCCCTGGAGTGCATAGCGCACATACCAGTCCTGCGTGCTGCGCAGCTC
The DNA here is from genome assembly GCA_040224245.1 of Puniceicoccaceae bacterium. Classification (NCBI taxonomy): domain Bacteria; kingdom Pseudomonadati; phylum Verrucomicrobiota; class Opitutia; order Puniceicoccales; family Puniceicoccaceae; species Puniceicoccaceae bacterium. The sequence goes on from JBEGIR010000087.1 coordinate 28,584, forward strand.
ATCAAGATCCCACCCTCCCGCAGGTTTTCCATCCGCAGTTCGACCTTCCAGTGTGTACCAAAAGACCTGCCCCAGTGCAGTTGCGTCAGGTCCGAGTTGCGGGGATACGCCTTCGGGCAGCGTGCCCGCTGGCAGGCTGTTCAGTTTTTCAAGAATGCGACTTCGGGTCCAGTAGAACTCCGCACCCTCCTTGAAGATGATGTAGATCGACACAAACCCAAACATGGAATAACTCCGGATGGTCTTGACCTCCGGCAATCCCAGAAGCGCACTGGTGAGCGGATAGGTGATCTGATCCTCAATGTCCTGCGGTGAGCGGCCAGCCCACTCCGTAAACACAATCTGTTGGTTCTCACCAATATCGGGAATCGCATCCACGGGCACCGGATCCCTTGGGAAGATGTCGCTCTCCCAGTCAAAGGGTGCAACCGCAACACCCCAGATCACCCATACCAGGATGAAAAGAACCACAACGAGTTTCTGCTCCAGGCAGAATCGAATGAGTCTGTTGATCATTTCAAAAGCATCCAGATGGCCATCGCCATCATCATCAGGTTTTCAGTGAGGGAAATAAATCCTAGTGGAACGTCACTGCCCCCTCCGACACAGGCACATTTCAAGTCACGTTTTTCGATGTACACCGCTTTGACGATGGAGATCGCTCCGACGCCGGTCGCCACGAGCACAATCGGCGCAATGATCGATGTCAGCACTCCCGCGATCATGAATACCCCACCAAGGGTTTCGATGAGCGCATAGAGAACCGCATACGGCACATAGCGCTGGGCCAGTAGGTCATACTGGATGAATCCGTTGGTGTACGATTGCAGGTCCCGAAGCTTTTGAATACCAAGAACACACATCGAAAACGCGATGAACCACTCGACGAAGCGAATCAGATCAAACCCGCCCAGACTGGCCCAACTTGCAGAGAGTGCCATTGCGAAGGTAACCGCGAAGATGGCAATCACAGGCTGGTAGGTTTCACCTTCACGCGGGTCGGGGCCGAGTCCCAAATACTCGCGCAGGGCATCATAACCGCCAATGTGCTTTTCTCCGATCCAAATCTGGGGAGTCTCATCGACCTTGTGCTTTTCCTTGAATTGCCGGTCTTCGTCGCGGGTGCGAAGTGCTCGATCCTCGACGGAATAACCGTGGCGTTTCAACAAATCGACTCCTTTGATCCCCCATGGACAAAGGTGGTCGGAGGTCATCATGCGATAAATAACTGCTTTTTCTTTCATGGTCATAGGTCTGCGTTCTATTCCTGCTTACAGTGTTTCAGGATCCGTGCTCTGCGTGGGATGCAGGATGTTGCGGGATGGTTTCAATCACCTCACCACACCTCAGCATCATGGCACCAAAATAAGGGTTTTGAAGGGGTTCTTCAGCCTGTAGCCAGTCGGCACCCCGATCCCCATAAACCATGGGGCAATGCATCACCAACCATTCCCCCTCAAAAGCTTTTGGATTTTCCCTGACGGCAGCAATCATCGCGTTTGATAGCCGCTCAAAGTGGGGTTTGCGGAATCGATCCAAACTGTCGGCAGCCAGCATTTCGTGCAGCAGCATCGGAAGTGCTCCATCATGACCAGTAAGCTTCATCATGGCTTCAGCCTGGTTTTGAGCGCTCTGCAACTCATCTGCAGCCAGTGCCGACTGCATGGCCAGATAGGCTTCGATCAGCTGCGGTGCCAACTCGCCTGCAATCTCCACCTCAGGCATGTCCGTCTTCGATGGTTCCGCTTCAAGGTGCCTGTCTCCGGCATCGCTGTGTGAATGACCCGGTGCAGAGTCGCCGCCAGCCGGATTCATCATGCTGGGCTTGGCCTGGATTTGCAGCGCGCTGTCAATTTTGAACGCACCCTTGGTGACGACACGATCACCCACCTGCAGTCCGCTCGCCACTAGAAAGACTTCCCCTGCTCGCGGACCCAAAACAATCTCCCGCCCCTCATAGGTAGGTCGATCCGCATCGGGCTTTTCCACATATACCACCGCCCGCCTGCCTGTGCGCAAGACCGCTGAGGCAGGAACCAGCAAGGGGGCTTCAGGCCTCTTTTCATCGACAAAACCGAGAGTCTCTGCAGGAACCAGATCCATACCGCAAACATCGCATTGCCCCGGTTCATCCTTCACGATCTCCGGGTGCATCGGGCTGATCCATTTTCCGGCAAACTCCGGAGCATACACCTCACCCTCACCGGCCAGTCGCACGGCAACGCTTGCACGGATCAACATGCCCGGCTTCAGTTTCCCCTCTGCATTTGGTACGTTCACCCGTATGGGCACGGTGCGGGTGCGACGATCCACTTCGGGTTCAATAAAGGCAATGCTGCCATGAAACGTATCACCCGGAAACGACTCCACGCTGAAATCCACGTTCTGTCCATAGCGCAGCCAAGGCAGGTCCGATTCAAAGGCATCCAACTGCGCCCACAGGGTCGAGAGGTCGACAATGCGGAACAACGGCTGCCCGAGCGTCACATAGTCACCCTCTTTCACCTGCTGCTCTACCACAACGCCCCCAATGGGTGCCTTGAGCACAAAATGATCCGACGCTTCTCCGCGCTCAAGAATCTCCTCGATTTGCCCCGGTAACAAATCCCACAGGCGCAACTTCTCCCTGGCAGAGCGCGTAATGGAACTATCGGGATCTGCGCGATGGGCGACCAGCAGTTCGCGTTGGGCAGCAAGCAGATCGGGGCTGTAAACCTTGGCCAGATGCTCCCCTGCCTTGACTCGCATGCCCGTAAAATTGACGTAGAGTTCCTCGATCCGGGCCGGGAAACGGGCAGAAAGGGATTGTTCGCGGGTTTGATCATACTCCAGTTTCCCGACCAGTTGCGTTTCGACCTCAGGAAAATCCTGTACAATCGCAGTGGTCTGGATCTCAGCCAGAGCGCGGGATGCCTCACTCATTCGCAGGACGCGAGGTTCGTCGTGCGAATCCCCATCCTGCTCCAATGGAATCAGATCCATGCCACATATCGGGCAATCCCCCGGCTCCGGTTGCTGAATTTGGGGGTGCATGGAACAGGTCCAGATGCTCGGTTCATCACCGAGACTGGCAGAGTGGGTCGTCTGCGCTTCGGATTGATTCGAATGGCCCGAAAAGACAAATTTGCCGATGGCCAGACCCAGAACAAGCGTCATGAGCGCAGGCAGGGTGGTGAGCAGAATGATTTTTTTATTCATGTTGATGCGTTGCGTCAAAAGTTCCAAGGATGGGTTCGTTCGCCAGGGTTTGAAGCATGACGCGATGTTGCCAGACATCCGCAGCCGCTCTCCAGTAGTACAGCTGGAATTCCAGAAGGGAGCGTTCACTGTCGATCACTTCAAGGATGCCCATGATTCCACCCTCGTAAGCGGCCCTGCTGTTCTCAGCGGCCTGCTCGGCAAGACCCAACAACTCGTCTCCATACAGGATGAGCTGGCGCTGGGCATTCTCCAGTTTGGCCAGAGTCGTGTTCAGCAGGGTGATGAGCGCATTCTCCTGCTGGATTCGTTCATTTTCACTGGAACGCTGAACCGCAAGGGCTTCAGCCTCGGCGGCATTGTTCTTCTCGGTCCAGATTGGCAGGTTGAGGGATAGCGAGACTCCCCAGGCATCCTTACCCGCAGATGCCGGAACTGGACTGACCGAAGGATCTCCAATCCTGGCGTAATTCAATCCTACAGAAACGTCGGGGTATCGCTCCAGTCGTGCGCGCTCCCGACGGGCGTCTGCACTTTGGATTCGAAGCTCCATTGCTTTCAGCCGAGGGTGATTGGCACGCACCGCTGCCTGCAGGTCATCGCGATTCACCTGCAACGGGGAAGGTGCCTGCCACTCTGGCCAGGATATCAGGGATCTCATCTCCAGGGTCAACAGCTCAGCAAGTTGTGCAGACCGGGTGATGCGCTCCTGCCTGAGGGATTGCAGGCGATCCTCCATTTTTCCGATTTCGACCTTGAGGCGTAAGAGTTCGTTGATGGCAGCACCACCCTGAACCTTCGCTTCCACAACCGGTTCAAGTTTCATCAGCAGGTCGCGATTCTCACGCGTCAAGTCGATGGCTTTCCCGAGGTAGGCATATTCATAAAACGCCTGGGATACGCGTTGAACGAGCAACAATTGCTGATCCTGATACAAATGGTGCAAGGCCTGCGCATCGGCAAATGCAGCACTGCGCTGGTATTCCCGTTTCCCAAACCATGGCAATCGCTGACTGAGCATGAACGTGCTCTCTTGCGGGCCATTTCGGGTCTGGATGGACTCCACAAAGTGGGTCACCTGCAAGGTGGGGTCTGGCAATGCGGACGCTTGTGGGATGCGTTGTGCTGAAGCGCGATAACGCTGCTCAACAGCGTGGAGTTGTGGGTTCGTCGAAAGGGCCTGCTCGAGGTAGTCGACCAGGGATCGATTTGTCGATTCCCAATCGCTTTCTGCAAAACTGACGTTGACGGTACTCACGCCCCCGCTCAGGAGTACCAGGCAACACAAACGCATGATCGTTGAGGTCATAATCCCTTCAACGCGGATTTTTGGAAAAACCCTCAAAAAAGAAAAATCGTATCGCAAACAGCCTAGCTCATCGCACTTGCGGTGCGCGTTCCCTTCCCTCTCAGCATGTCAATGGAACAAAGACGATAGTTCCTTTTTCAAGTGCATTCGGGCGCGATAGATGCGGGTCTCGATGGTCTTGCGGCTTGTCCTCAACACCTCAGCACATTCATCATGCGAATGCCCCTCCAGAACACAAAAGACAAAGGGAAAGCGCAATTTTTCCGGAAGGGTGGTCACCTTTTGATGGAACAACCCCAGCATCTCACGGTTCTCTGTCGACTCCGAGGGTTGCGGCAACTGCGATTCGATGACATCGATGAGCGCTGCCGTATCCTCCTGCTTCGAATCACCGGAGTGCAGCGGCACCCATACGCGGTGTTTTCGATTGCGACGCAGGGAGTCCATAGCAAGGTTGCGCGTGATGGAAAACATCCAGGTCTTCACCGCTGCCCGTGGAGTAAAACGTACCGCGTTCTGATAGACACGCAAGAAGGTCTGCTCGGTAACTTCCGCAGCATCCGACTCGTGGTGCAGATAGCGGTAAGCAAATCGGAACACCGCATTTTTGTGGCGCTTCATCAAGCTGGACAATGCCGCAACATCGCCCGATGCCATTCGTCGGAGCAGCACTTCATCTGAATCTCCATCCTCCATTCAACCCTCATTGAGGCGTGCTCAATGCCTCGCTCGCGATGTCTCTCAGTTTTTCCTGTTTGTCCGCAGGCAACACCTGAAGCATATCGTAATAATGGCGAATCGACAGCTCCTGCAACGCCCCATGCACCACATGCAACTCATGGATCGCCTGGCGTGTGTCATCCGTGAAACTCTCCGATTGCACAAGGTGTTGGCGCAACTGCTCGATGCGATTCTGAAAATCCCGCTGCAACTGCGCCCTTTGCTCCCGGTAAGTCGGTTCGAGTGCATTGACCCTTGTCGCCTGCTCTGGAGTCAATTCGAGTGTTTCCTGCAACCACTGGTGCCCATCTGCCTCATCATGCCGATCCCAATTGCGCTCTTTCAACAATACCTTGGTCGTGAAAATCGAAATGACCGCACTGAGCACCATCAACCCAATGACCATGAGCAACTGCGGGGGGAAAGGGCGGGAATTACTCATGACTCCTGGGGGTTGGGATCAATAGATCTGTTGCCTGAAAGACGTCAAACCCGAGTGCCAGGGATGCAATCTCACGAGTAGCTGTCGCATCATCGAGGTAACGGGACGAGAGAACCGTCACCCCGGAACTTACCGCAACCGTCAGCACCACCATGGCAATGGCCAGACCCGGTTGCGCAAAGGCGAAACGGATCTGCTGCCACAGAGAAACCCTTCCCTCCCGGTCTTGCAGCACGTTTTGCATGACACGCGCTTCCAATGACTCGGGACAATCTGGCAAGGCTTCTGTCTTCGCACATTGGATGAGGGCATCAAACTGGAGATCATTCATAGTGGATATAACGCAAAATAGAGTGGCAAACCCTCAAAAAAAAGCAACACAGCAACTGGCCGATCCCATTCCCCCGAGATCAGCGTCCCTCTTTGCGGTCTGGCGACAGCAGGCGAAAGTAGATCGTAGCGCGAAAGTGCTGTCCTCCGCGATGGGACCAGCTGGGTTGACCCTCGGGTCCATGGCGAGTTGCGGGCTTGAACTTGGTGCCAATCGGGGGAAAGGCGTGTAGAAAGGAGAGATCGCCCGGAGGGAAGGTGACGGTGGTGTGGGCGGGTTCGGCGGCCTCTGCTGGCGTGAACAGGCGCAGATTGACAGCGGGTGTTGGGATCAGGATCTCCAGGTCGATGCGCGCATCGCTGAGCCGGGCCAGTGCCACATCATCGTGAAAGCCCTTGAATTCGGGGTAGTCCCAGGAGAGTCCAGTGATCGTGTCGTTGTAAGCCTTGTCCCACAACCCGAACTCCACGCCTTTGCGCCGGTTTTTCCAGACACGATAGGGACCCTTGCCCAGCCACTGGATTCCCGTTACTTCGCTCTCGTCATAGTCAAAGCTCACACCAATCGCATCGTAGAACTCCTGATTGTGGAGCCGGAAGTCGTAGTGCAACGCAAGATATCCGGCATCATCGAGTGTCCACTGCAACTGGCGCAGGATAGCGTTGTCTGATGCAAAACGCACCCCACCCGGAACGGACTCTGCCGTCAGGTTGCCAACCGGAAATCCAATGGGTTGAACGCCGTTGGTGAGCGGACTGTTTACCCCATTTCGGCTGAATTGCACCAGTCGACCCGATTCCCGGTCGATCTGCACCTCAACTCCGCGATTTTCCATTACAATGACCTCCGCATGCTCGCTCACTTGAGTGTATGCAAACTGACGTTCCGGCATCATCCGGGTGACTACCTCCGATGGCAAAGTGATGGACCACGTCCAGGTGTAGATTTCGTGCCCATTGGCGTCGTGCGCGCTGAGCGAAAGCACATCGGCACTGCGGTACCAGTGGTCTGGCATATCGAGGAACAGGCGACCCTTGTGCCAGGGGGCCACCGATGGGGATTTGACTTGCCCCTGTGCGATGGTTTCCATCTGCAATTCGGCAATGGAATTCCCACTCAGGCGCTGCAGTTCCCACCGAAAGGACACCGTGTTGAGATCGGTGAAATCATAGCGATTCTCCACATCCAGCCAACCGTCAAAATGCTCCGTAAGTGTGTCGAGTTCGCTTTGCCGCACATAAACCGGTGACCAGATTTCCTTGATTGTGAAAAAGCTTGCCTCGCGTTCGCGATAGGGACCCACGATGCCATCCGGAGCGCGGTTGCCCGCCACATCAATGGCTCCACCCAGATCCTCCCGCACGATGCCTTCGTCTGCAAAAGCCCAGAGAAATCCTCCCGCCCCCAGCGGATGGGCAAGCATGCGTTGCCACCAATCATTCAGTCCCGCGCCGTGACCACCGTCGTAGAGTCCGTGCAAAAATTCGGTCGGGAGGATGAGGTCCTGTCCGTTGAAGAACCATTCCACTCCCGAATTGTAATCCTCATAGTGGCTGGTGTTGATGCCGTTGAACAGTGACCAGGGGTGAATGACCACGCGCTGCTGCGGGTCGTGCTTTGCGAACTCTGCATCCAGCTCCGTATTCCAGCCGCCTTCGTTTCCGTTGGCCCAGAGAATGATGCTCGGGTGATTGACATCGCGCCGCACGGTTTCGCGCACGAGTTGTTTCCCGACTTCGGTATCGTAGGCCTTTTGCCAGCCTCCAAGTTCGTCGATCACATAGAGTCCCAGTTCGTCACAGGCATCAAGGAAGTGGGAGTCGGGTGGATAGTGACTCATGCGCACCGCGTTGAGGTTCATTTCCTTCATCAGCTTCACGTCCGCGATGCTGAGTGCGGCATGGGTGGCTCTTCCCGAATCTGGCCAGAAACTGTGCCGGTTCACGCCCTTGAGCACGATGCGCTGGCCGTTGACAAAAATGCCTACCCCCGGTTTCACCTCAACCGTGCGAAAGCCGATGCGCTCACGCACCCGGTGCACCAGCGCATTTCCCTGCTGGAGTTCCAGCACCAGTTCGTAGCGATGCGGGGTTTCGGCGGTCCAGGATTTCACGTCAGGAATCGTGCCGCTCAGGTGCAATGCAGTCTGACCTGGGGCCACGTCAACGGCAGAAAGGTTACCCAAAACGTTGCCACCAAGCTCCTGTATCGTTGCGTTCACCACGCTCTCCGATGTGACACCCTGCAGTTCCACCTGCACCGCAATCGAACCGTCGTGCCGTGCATCCACCGCAACGTGATCGATGTGAGCGGAGGGTCGACTCTCGAGCCAGACGGGTCGGTAGATGCCGCCAAAGAGCCAGTAGTCCGCCTCGCGCTCGGCTTCGTTGACGGAGACATTGGAGGAGAATTTCTGCACCTCGACACGCAGTTCATTGCGCCCTCCGATGTTCAGGAATGGTGTCACATCGTAGGAAAACTCATAAAACCCACCCTGATGGGTCGGACCGACCTGCTCCCCATTGAGAAAGACGGTCGCATCGGTCATCACCGCACCAAACACGAGTTGGATCTGGCGCCCATGGAAGGAGTCCGGAACCGTGAATGCATGGCGGTAAACCGCCTCGCTGTCATCGGTGGCATCCTCTCCCCAGTCCCGCCAGTAGTGATAGGAACCAAAGCCCTGCATTTCCCAGTTGGAGGGCACCGGGATGCGCGACCACTGCTGCGCGTTGCGTCCTCCGCTGACCCAGAAGTCCCACTCGACAGTATCATCACTGCCCGTGCCCGAAAGCATCAGGATCTCGGTCTCAGGGGACGACGAGGGTTTGGCCTGCAGGGTCGGCAGGGGAAAAATCAGACACAAGGTGAGGGTCAGCAGATGTTTCATGATGGGGTGTGAGTTGGGTTGATTTGGGTGGATGCGAACATCCGTAGGGTGGTAAAGGCTTACATCAGGTTGAGCAGAAAGGCGAACCTGTTCTCAGTCGGTCAGGGCGAGCGTTCAGGGAATGAAGTTGGAGATGACGAACCCCGGAAACCAAACTGCATGAGCAACAGGACAAGCATCAGCACGGCAATCGATCCTGCAACCACACTTCCAAATCCAGCCAATTCGCCTTCGTTCACCGAGATCAACAGCCCACCAATCGCAGCTGCGCTCGAAGCTCCCACATGCATGAGTGCGGTATTGACGCTCTGAAAACCGCCCAATAGTTCGGGATGAATGTATTCCATGATGAAGCGGTTCATCGGAATCATGCGCACGATCAACAGGGCATTGCCCAGTGCAAACACAGCAACCACTGCCGCACGCGGCATTGAAGTTGTGAGTGCCAATACCAGCAGCGGAAGCACACCCAGCAGTCCGAGAACCGTGAATCCGAATCGCCCGTCGCCACGCTCTGCCAGTTTGCCGGCCAACAGGGATGCAACAAAAGCCACCAACCCAGCCACCAGGTAGACCCCACTCAGTTCGTTCTCGGGTACACCAAAGCGATAGACCAGCAACAGCGGTAGGAAGGGAACAACCAAACTGCCCGCCAGCATGGTGAGCAGGGTGCATAGCATCGCCTTGAAATGATGACGTTCGCGCGTGATGCGCAGCATTTGCGAACCGAAGGGTTGTTTTGAAAGGGCTTGTTGTCCGCCAGGTGTCAGTCGCAGCAATGGGATGAGCACCAGGAGCGCCAAAACACTGTTGAGCAGGAATGGGGCCTTCCAGCCCAACTTCGCCATCAGGAACAGTCCAGCGGGGATGCCCACGATCTGGCACACCGAGGTCGCGCTCAGCACGATGCCGATCACACGTCCCCTACGGTTCGAAGGGAAGGTTTGAGTGACCACAGACATGACCAGTGAGCCGATCAACCCCGCAACTCCACCCGCCAGAAATCGCAGCAACCCCAATAGCCGGAAGTCATCCACCAGCCCATGAAGTGCACTGATCCCAAGAAAACAGATCAAAGCAGCCTGAAGGGACCGCATGCGGTCGATCCGGTCGAGCCAACCCGCCGTCGTAAAGGCGATCACGATCGCTCCAATCGAGTAGATCGAAATCAGGCCCGCAAACTGCCCGGTCCGAATCGAAAAGGTTTCCATCAGGATCGGACCCATCGGCATGACCACCAGATAGTCGGACAGGATGATGAACTGCAGGCTCGCCAGCAGCAGCACGAGCCATTGTCTCTCGGAAAAGCGTTTCATGGGGAAGTGAACTGCAAGGAGGGAACGGCTGAGCCTTCGAACAAAACCCAACCCCACGGTCTCAAGAGAAGCACATGCCTCCCGACGTCCTCCCCGTAGCAGTGGCCATGCTTGCCACTCCATCGATGTCAGTTCGAACGGTTTCTGTTCGATGCGTCAGATTCCTTCGTTTTGCAGCGTATGCGATCAGGTGTCCGCACTCAGTCCAGATGCACGATGCCGTGGCGGATGGCGGCGACGGCAGCTTCGGTGCGGTCGCTGACGTTCAGCTTCGCAAAGAGGGTCTTGAGGTGGGACTTTACGGTCTGTTCCGAGATGAAGAGACTCGTAGCGATTTCCTTGTTGCTGCGGCCTTTGATCAAGGACTCCAGCACCTCGCGCTCACGCTCAGTCAACTGCTCCCGCTGCAGGCGCTCGGCCAATCGCTTTTCCACCTGTTCGGAGAGTGTTTTGTCACCCTCGTGTACGCGATGGATGGTATAAGCAATGTCCTCAACGGAAGTGTCTTTGAGCAGGTAGGACTTTGCACCCGACTGGATCGCGAGGTGGATGTCCTCGTCCCAATCGTAGGTCGAAAGGATAATGATGCGCGCATCAGGGGATTTTTTGAGAATGGCGAGTGTGGCCTCGACCCCACCCAGACCCGGCATGCGCAGGTCCATCAAAACGACATCGGGCTGCACATCTTCGAAGACCTCGATCGCTTCCTCCCCGTCACTGGCCTCTGCCACGACTTCCATGCCCGGCTGACCGTTGATCAGGGCAGTCAACCCCATGCGCATCGACGGATGGTCATCCACGACCAGCACGCGAATCAGGGTTTCTGGGGTTGCACGGGTCACCACGGGTTTTGTGAAGCTTGGGACGGAATCCTTTTTCATTTTTCAATCAATTGCAAGCACGCCCGCACCGGTGAGGATTGAAGTTGGCGCAAGGTACATTCTATCACGAAGCGGTGCATTCGGCTCTCACCCGTTCGGGTGATTTTTGTGCTTCAGAACGGGAAGGTTTCGCAAGCCAAACTCCTGTAGGGGAATGGCAACTACACCTGTACCGTAACGCAAATGGTGGTACCGGAACCGGGCGAACTTTGCATGTCGACACTGCCTCCGAGCAGATGGACCCGTTCGCGAATGCCCACAAGGCCGAAGCTGCCGCTCTGTGGGCGAGTCTGCTTCGCAGCCTCAAATCCGATGCCATCATCGCGAATGTAAAGGCGCACTCGTCGGGGTTCGTAGGCAAGCGTGAGTTCGATACGGGAGGGCTGCGCGTGCTTGATCGCGTTGGTGATGCCCTCCTGTCCGATCCTCAACAGATTGTTCTCCACCATGGGCGAGAGACGGCGACGGTTTCCTTCTGCTCGGACCTCCGCAATGACCTCAAGACCCTTGGTGAGCTGATCCAGAATGCGGCTGAGTGCATCCACCAAATCACCCTTTTCGAGCACGTGTGATCGCATATTCCAGATCGAGTTGCGTGCTTCGGCCAAGGCCTCACGTGTGAGGCGATGTGCGGTCCCCAAGTGATTGCGCACCTCACTGCTCAACTCATCTGCATGCGTGCGCGCAAGTTCAAGCTGCATCGAAATCGAACCCAGTCCCTGAGAGAGCGTATCGTGAATTTCCCGTGCGACGCGGTTGCGCTCATTGAGAATGGCGGAAAATTCCGCTTCGGCCATCGCGCGCTGGTGTTCCTGATCCCGCATGTGCTGTCGCGAAATCCAGACAATTGCAGCGATCATGACCAGTGCCGCAACCAGAAATGCCGAGAGCATCCAGGCGATGCGTTCGGCATTCCACCAGGGGGGAGGTTCAAGCACACTCACGTCAGTTGGGGAACGCAGTAGAATCTGAAAGGAACTCGGAATCCACAACCCGCCCAGCGGGCCGGGTTCGTCGGCGAGCACAGCACAAACACCCACCACCCGCACAATGCTGTCGGGCAACCATTCATCGGTCGGGGCACTCTCACCCGGGTGATACCAGTGCGCGCGAATCACCTGCCCCTGCCAATCCAGCGACAACTCCCATCCCCCCGGAACTGGCCGCACCTCCACGAGTCGCGCATCCAGCTGGACAAGATTGGCGTCATTGCGCAAGGCATCTGAAACATTGTAAATGACCAGCGGAGCCGGTGAAGACTGCGTCGTGCGCTTGCGAAAGACCGCATCCTCCAGAACCGGACTGTATTCCCCTGGGACCGGAAATCCCAGCACATCCACGACATCTCCGGGCTGCAGCTCTTCGATTTGCAAACTTTCCACACGCAGGCAATGCTCTCCATCTCGCACCCAAAGTCCCACGCCCGGACGATAGTGCACCACCACACCCTGCAGGTGTACGCGCCGACCCTGACTGTCATTCTCGGGACCAAAGCGCAACAAGTTCCCAATGCGTTCGGGTTCCCGCTCAAACAAGTTCTCAACTGGCGCTTCCAAAATCGTAATGTGCGCACCTTCGGGCACCTGGATAAAGGGTTTTACATACTGGCGATTGCGGTTGTGCAGGTTGAAACAAAGCCCGCGAAGGCACACGCGCGCATCCACGTACTGCTCGGGATCGAGCGGACCGTCGACCTCCACCATCACGCGTGCGAGTCCGGATGCCAGTTTGAGTTTGACCTTGTTGGAAAGGGTTGGATCTGCAGACGTCGGAACCGTATAGCGAGTGCCCGGAGGAGGTGGGGGCGCATCCGTCAATGCCTTGGGCTGCACGCTGCGCACGATGCCACTGAACTCCACCCACTGCGCATCCAGCTGACCCGCATGCAATTCCTCAAGCGAGACTTTGCGGGGTTCGGGGATCGCACGGGTTCCACATTTTTCCACCCGCTGTGCCAGCACGATTGGCGCAAATCCTCCCGGATGCGACACCCCCTCAATGCGCAACAGATCGCCACGCCCAATGTCCGTCAACTGCTCCGCTGGTGCCTGAATGTAAATGCCTTCGCTTTCATCCTGCAGGATAAACGCAATGCCCTGGGGATCCGCACTGCCCATGTAAACTCCCAGCAGCTCGACCGGCAGTGCCTGGCTCGCTGCGGCTTCACTCAATGCCCGCACCTGCGCCGCCGTCGTGAGTGGAGTTGCGGACTGTGAAGCCAATTCCTCCGAACTCGAGGCGGTCATCGCAAACAGAAACAGTAAGCAGACAAAAATGTGATGAATGTTGGTGAAGATGTGCAGGGATTGGGGTTGTTTCGGTAGGCCCAGCTTAGCGATTTTACACCGCAGGACAAGCGTCGAGAGCATGAGATCCAGTTATAGGGGGTTCATGGAATATGAAAGAATGTAGCACCTACCAAAAGATCAGAAGAAAGACTCCAACAGCGAGGATGACGGTGCCGCCCAACACCTTGACATAGGGTTCCGACTGCAGGTCCAGTTCCTCCCGCACGGGCAGGGACCGGGGTTTGTCAAGAGGGCGGATCAGGGTAATCAGTGCCATGATCGCAACAAGGATGAAAAAGGTGATGCAAACATGAATGAGGAAGTGAATCCCCGGTGTGGCAACCTGAAAAATCCCATAGAAAATGGGACCGGCTATCAGTGCAAACACGCCAGCCGAAGCGGGCGTCCTTTTCACGATCATTCCAAACAGAAACGCAGCCACTACCCCGGGCCAGATGTAGCCCTGAAACTGCTGAATGAACTGGAAGACCCCACCAAACTTTGGATCTGCGAGCATGGGTGCGAGCAGACAAGCGATACAGACAAACACGATGACGGAGATGCGTCCCAGCCATACCATCTGTGCATGGCCCGCGCTGCGGTGAAAGAGGCGTTGCACCACGTCGAGGCTGAAAATCGTCGATGCAGAGTTGAGCATGGAAGCAAGGGAACTGGTGATCGCCCCCGCCAGTGCCGCAAGCAGGAATCCCCTCATCCCGGCGGGTAGCAAATTGGAAATCAGTATTGGATAGGCTTTATCGGGGGTTTCTGCGAGGGATCCCGGATAAAGCTGAAAAGCCATGATGCCAGGCATGACGATGGCGAAGGGCACCAGCAACCACAGCCCACCGGCAAAAATCATTCCCAGTTGTCCGTCCCGAAGCGTCCTTGCTGCCAAATTCCGCTGCACGATGAACTGATTCAGTCCACAGTAATACAGCAGTACGATCCACATACCGGAGAGCACGCCGGTCCACGGTAGATTTGGGTCATTTGCAGGAAGGACCATATGCAGTTTGTTTGCATTGGCTTGAGTAAACCCGCTCCAACCGCCGCACGCGGCGAGTCCGAGGAAGAAGACCACCAGGCCTCCGGCCAACAGTGCAATCCCCTGAATGAGGTCGGCCCAGGCAACGGCCTTCAGCCCACCCCATGCGGTGTAGAGTGCTGCCGCCGCACCAATGAGCCATACCGCGATTTTCAGATCCATCCCGAAGATCGTGTGCAAGGTCAATCCGCCCGAAAACAAGACGGCCGTCAGCAGTACAACCACGTAGATGATGACAGTGAGAATTGCAAAAATCGACCGTGCCAGAACATTGTAGCGGTATTCGAGATACTCCGGCATCGTGTAGATACCAGCCTTCAGAAACCGGGGCAATAAGGTGAAGGCAATGATCACAATGCCAATCGATCCCATCAGCTGCCACCAGCTCACGGCCAATCCGACAGAGCCAGCACCCTGACCTGCCATACCGACAAATTGTTCCGTGGAAATGTTTGCGGCTACAATGGAAACCCCAATCAACCACCAGGGAAGACCTCTGCCGGCCAGAAAGTAGTCTTCTTCGCCCGATGCGCTTCCACGGCTCTTGAACAGGCTAATACCAATGACCACGGCAAAAAAAAGCAGAAACAGGCTCCAGTCCAGAAACGACAATACCATGGGATTTTAGGGTTAGGGTTGATGATGTGTTTGGAGTATCAGGGGGTAACTGAGCGAAGGAACCATCATGTGTCCTTCAGAAATGACTTGATCTGGTCCGGGCTGAGCGTGGCATCGGGGTCGAACGCATCCGATTCCATGTATTGCAGGAGGCTTGTACGCAGTTGCGCGGCCTCCGGCCTCGATTCGAGATCGGACACGAGGTCCATCGAACTGAAAACGAGCTTCCCTTTGCCGACCTTGACTTCGAAGAGGTTGGTCAGGTTGCGGTTTTTGAAAAAGTTGTCGACGACCCGAATCAGCGGTTGGATGTTGAGGTTCCCAAATTCGAGGGTCTTGGACGTTTTGCAGAGGTCCCACCACTGCCAGTTGGTGTGAAATTCGGTGGGGAAACTTTGGAAAGCAGGGTGTTCCG
The DNA here is from genome assembly GCA_040224245.1 of Puniceicoccaceae bacterium. Classification (NCBI taxonomy): domain Bacteria; kingdom Pseudomonadati; phylum Verrucomicrobiota; class Opitutia; order Puniceicoccales; family Puniceicoccaceae; species Puniceicoccaceae bacterium. The sequence continues at coordinate 44,040 of JBEGIR010000087.1, forward strand.
GATCGATCAGCAGCCCCATGGTTCCGGGTTGATCTGGAAAATGGACCGGACTCCAGAACACCTGCACAAACTTGCCCTCCAGGCCATTGAGTTTCTCCAGTTCAGGGCTTAAAACAACGCTTGCCCCAGCCCCGAGAGCTTGCATCGCTTCCTCATAGTCACGGGTCACCAGAACCCCATTTTCCAGTTGCTGCGCTTCGGCATCCGGGTAGATCCAGATCTGCCAGTGGTTTTCGTGGCCGCTTTGAGGCATGGACAGCCGCAAGCGCAGGCTTGCAGGGGTGCGGAAGTCCGAGAGATCGATGGATACGTTACCCAGGCGGGACGTTTTGCCCGCTGGGATACTGCGGGGTTCTGTCTCCTTCGAAAAGTGCACCTTGCCTTCCGCGTCCAGCAACTCCACCCGCAGGGCTTGTTTCATGGCTTCGGGGAGGTGGTTGGCAACGCCAAATTCGAGTTCCAGAACTTCCGAGCTACGGTAGACGGCCTTGGGCATCCAGATCAGAGGGACCAGCTCCGAACAGAACTGTCGGAAGGCTGCACCATCAATGATGCCTTTGGAGTCCCAGAATGCATCCAACAGTCCAACCAGTGCGGTGCCCTGACCTGGGAAATCGTGCAGGTCCAACAGCTGGAAACCACTGATGCCCTCGGTTTTCAGGGCGCGTTCAATTTCTTCCTTGTAGAGGATTTTGGCAAGCATTCCACTAGCCATCAGGTAGTCCTCGGCAAGGTGCAGCAGACCCTTGTGTTCCAGGTCCAGGCGGATCGCCTTGAAATTGACCGGGTCCAGCACACCCGTATACTTGTCGATTTCCTTGAGATTCGGATACACGGAATACTGACCGATCTCATGGGTGATCAGCGGCACTGGCAAATGCTCCACTGCTGCGCTGTAGTCGGTTTGGAAATCGGGATACTGGCTGTCAAAGACTCCCTGCCCCCTCACCCATCCCTTGTCGGTGTACTGGGTGATGAAGAAGTCGTCCACGGACTCCGGGAATTTTCCGTGTCCCTTTTCAAATGTGAAGGAAGTGGTGGTGTAGAGCCGACGCCTGTCCTTTGCTTTCAGTGCTTCGACCAGGTGGTGCATGCGGTCGAAGTCACCCTGCAGCTCATTGCCCATGGACATCAGGCAGAAGGATGGATGGTTTCCGTAGGTTTCGATGATGCGACGGGCTTCGGCCTCAATGAATGCGGCTGATGCTTCGTCGGACCCGAAGGTAGTGCTCCAGTTGGGAGGCTCCACCTGGAGGTAAATCCCCACCGCATCTGCAGCTTCAAACGCTGCCTTGGGTGGACACCAGGAGTGGAAGCGCAAGTGGTTGAGTCCATAGTCTTTTGCGGACTGGTAGAGCTGTGTCCACTCCTCCACCGAGACGGGCGGATGTCCTGTCAGCGGGAAAATGCAGCATTCGAGCGTGCCGCGCAGATAGAGGGTTCGGCCGTTGATCCGAAGTTCTTTTCCGCTTGTGACAAGCGAGCGAAAACCGAAGCGTTGCGTGATGGATTGCACGGTGCTGTCGGCATGGATCAACTCAGCCTCAAGGGAATACAGCGCAGGTGAAAACTCATCCCACGGGATGACATGGCCGGGCACCTCGAACGTGTAGCGCTTGTCCGGGTTCGCCTGAAACACCTGACGAACGATCTCCGAGGACTGAGGATCGGTGAGTGTTAAGCGGATTTGATGCTCCGCTGGCAGGGTGTTGGAAGTGATCACTTGCACCACACGGGTCTCCGGATCGGCGTCAATCCGCAACGAACCAAGCCCGGTTGTGGGAAGGAAATGGATGGCAAAATCCCCCAGCACACCGTTCCACATGATTTGGGTCTGTTGGGTGTAACCGTGGGCCATGTCGTGGCTGTTGAGATCATACTGCCGGGTGTTGTCCACCGCGATGACCAGCTCATTCGCCCCGGGTTTGAGAACATCGGTGAGGTCATGCTCGTGTGGAGTGGAAAGACTGTCGGCTTCGCTGACGAGGGTTCCATTGACAAAAACGGATGATTTCCACATCACCCGCTCCATGAGCAGCACGGCGCGCATGGATTCGGCATGTGCTGGCACGTGGATGGTTTTGCGGTACCATGCGGTGCCTACAAACTCATGTTTTGCTTTGAGAAACAACATGACCTCCCGCACCTTCTCTGGCTTCGTTTGGTCGGGTTCGCCGATGCCTGCACGGTTGAGCGTTCCCGGCAAGTCCACCTGCTGCAGAAAGGCCAGTCCTGCGGGGGAATGACGACTGCTCGATCCTTCTTCCAGCGCCAGTTCCCATTTTCCTTGAAGTGGAAGGGAAAACTCCTGTGCATGGATGCAGAGAACGGGAAAGCAGGTCATCAATGCCAGCTGGCAAACCAACAGTGCTGCGCACCAGGGAACGCCGTATCCAAGGTTCCGGAATTTGAAGGTCAAGGTCATGTCATGGCTTCAACTCAGGGTTGAAAATGCTCTCGCACCCGCTCCAGTTCTTCCTGGGTGATCGCAAGAACGGAGCCGTGTTTGGGGCTTGTGAAGTTTGTTGCTTTCATCGGTGAACCCACCTCGTTAAATCGACCCACGTTACGGAACGTCTCAAAGTCTGTGGTTTCTGAAAACCCCATGTTGTGGGGATCCACACCAAAAATATCATACATCAGGATGTAGGAGTTGGTTTGCTTGCGATACCAGAGGTTGGGACCCTCGCAGGCAACGCCTGCCGCATCCACACGCTCGGGAAGGTATTGATAATCACGATGCATGGTCTCCGAAGTTGCATGACGGATTCCGCCCGGAGGTTCATGCGCCACATAAAAGAGATGGTAGGTGTCCCCCACCCGGGTGATGTCGGCGTCAATGGTGTTGATCTTCGGATTCGGGTAGTGCAGCAGGACTTCCGGTTTGGAGACCAGCGTCGTGAATGCCTCATCGGCGTAGGCGTAGACCATGAAGTTGGGACCGCGTCCAATGCGAGTGGTGAAATAGACCATGAGTTTGCCTTCATCCTCATCCCAAACGGTTTGGGGAGCCCAGAAGCAGCCAGCGTCCGCGAATTCCGGAAACAGCTCACCCACATGGACGAGCGAGTGCGTCCAGTGCACCAGATCCCACGATTTCATGAAAACAAGCGCACGGTTGTTGCCCCAGTCGTAAAGCTCACCCGGACGTTCCCACTGGGTGTTGCGCAGCCCTTCGCGCTGCGCGTAAATGTGCAGATCGGTCAGGCAGAGGTAAAAGGCACCATCGGGACCCCGTTGGATGTGCGGGTCCCGCACCCCCTGCTGTTCCGCAACGTGCCTGCCGAGCAAAACGGGTTCGCCTCCATTGACATCGGTGAAGCTGAACCCGTCACTGGATGTCGCCAGGTAAAGGGAGTGAGTTTCGTCCTTGAAATACGTCATCAGGTAGGCGGTGCGCTCCGCTTCCGCAGGCACACCATGCTGCTCGGGTTGTGTTAGCGCGGGCACGACTTGCAGTTGCGCGGGCCGCGAAGCGACTGATTTCAAGGTCAATTCCACCGACTCGAACCCCTGCGCCGAAAATCGAACCTTCACCTCACCCGGTTCTCCGGTCGCTTCAACGTAGGCGAGGATGCGACCGTGATAGACGTTGTGAGTGGCATCGGTGTAGTCACTCATGTCCTGATTATTGCTTGCCTCAAGCCCGAGCAACCGGGCCGGACCTTCGATATGACAGGTGACTTCGTGAGTGGCATCCATGATGCGATTCCCGTCAGCGTCGACAATCTGCAGTTCCACCATCGCAAGGCCGCGCCCGGCATCGATGGTGGTGGTGTCGCTGCGAAGCTGCAATGCCTCTGCCTCACCGTGGGTGAGGATTTGGTCGCGACTGACCTCTCTGCCCTGCTTGTCATAGCCAACCGCCTCAAGCGTTCCGGTCGCAAAGGACACATCCCAGTGCAGGATGCCCGTCTCAGGGTCATAGGGTTTGCGCTCCCCCACCGGTTCGCCGTTGAGCAACAGCTGAACCTCCGAAGCATTGGTGTAGCAGAGTACCCGCACCCTTTCTCCGGGCTGGTAATTCCAAATCGGCCAGGCATCGACGGAAAGATAATCCCGCTCGGGCACGGGCATGGTACCCAGATGCAACACGGGTTCATCCGACCACAGCGCTTCGCGGAAGTGACCGCGTGGCTTGAGGAAGCCTCCAAAATCCATCAGTCCCGAATAGAAGCCACGGGAAGGCCAGCGGCCCGATTCACCGAGGTAGTCGATCCCGGTCCAGAGAAACTGTCCGAAGATGTAATCATGATCCATCACCGCGCGCCAGGCCGGGTAGTCATGGCGGTTTTCACTGCCATAGATCACGCGATCCGGATAGGTTTCGTGATCGATAGCGTAACGGTCCTCGGAGTAGTTGTAGCCCACAATATCGAGCGCAAAGGGGTAATCGGTCTGGTTGGACATCACAACCCCCGCCAGTGCTGCGGTAACGGGACGGCTGGTGTCGTGCTGTTTCACCACTGCCACCAGTTTTTTGGCGATGACGCCGAGCCGGTTGGCGTCGGGTTGATCCGGTTGGTAGCCGCCGAACATGGGTTGACTGATGGCACTGCCGTCGAGTGCGGGGTGCGAGTAGGGATCGTTCGGATAATCCACCTCATTGCCGATACTCCAGGTGAAGATGCTGATGTGATTGCGGTCCCGCCGCACCATGTCCGCAAGGTCACGCTCAGCCCACTCTTCAAAAAAATCGTAGCTGCCTTCAAAGCCGGGTTCTCCCACATTCCAGCCATCGAGCCACTTGCGCTTGGGAAATTCCCACTCGTCAAAAGCCTCGTTCATCACCAGCAGTCCCAGCTCGTCACAGAGTTCGTATAGGTCGGTGGCCTGTGGATTGTGACTGGTGCGAATGGCATTGGTGCCAATGGATTTCAGAGTTTGCAAACGCTTGCGCCAAACTTCACGTGGCACAGCGGAGCCGAGCACACCGGCGTCATGGTGCAGGCAGACACCTTTGACCTTGAGGTTTTGCCCATTGAGGCTGAATCCATGGTCCGCAGAAAACTCCAGGGTGCGAAAGCCCGTTTTGAATTGTGTTTGATCGAGCAGGGTCGTGCCACTCTCAATGCGGGTTTCCAGCTCATAGAGGTAGGGACGCTCGAGCGTCCATCGAATGGCATGTACCACCTGCAGATCCATTTCAGTCTGCACGCTTGCACCTGCTGCGACTTCAACCGCCGTCGAATCGCTGGCAACGACTTGTCCCACTGCATCCCGCAGTTCGTGCACCACGGTCACTGTAGCGGGTGCTTCGGAGGCGTTGACGATTTCCGACTGCACGCGCAGAGTCGCACTGCGCTCGGCAATCTCGGTTGCGTGGGCAAACACTCCCCATTGCGCAAGGTGAACGGGTTGGGCACGGACCAGCCATGCATCCCGATAGATGCCCGATCCGGTGTACTATCGCGAGTCAAACTGACGGCTGTGATCAACCCGGACTTCGATGGTATTGGGTGCATTAAACTTCACGTAGGGAGTGGCGTCGTACAGAAAGGAGATGTAGCCATTGGGTCGGTGACCGAGGTGATGTCCGTTCACGTACACATCACTGCGATTGTAAACACCCTCGAAGTAGAGGAACACCTGATCCCCCGCTGTGGTATCTGACGGGATCGTCAGCTGCTTGCGGTACCAACCCACTCCTCCCGGCAGGTAACCTGTGCAGCTGGCGAGGTCGGGACTGAGCTGTCCCCTCACGCTCCAGTCGTGGGGTAACTGCACGGTCTGCCAGTGCTGCGGATCGGAACTGAGGTCACCAGGTGCATCCACCTGCTGCTGACTCAGCGAGAACTGCCAGTCGTCATTGAGCGATAAGGCCGTGCCAAAGGAGGCTTGCGCCGAGGCAATCTGTCCCATGCAAAGGCACCCGAGTACCACAGCACTGAGGGTGAGCAAGGAACGGAAGGGTTGGAAACGTGGGTGATGGCTTTGCATGATTCGCAATACTAGCGGGATTGAAATGGAAACAAATGAAAAACAACAGTGGAGCCGACTGCGGGAAACCCCATCAGTCGACTCCACCGGATAGAGAGCACAAGAAATTGCGCTGATCAGAACCGGAAGGTATTGGTCAGTGCCCAGGTCCTCTCACTCGGGATGCGCACCTGCGCGATCGTGCCATCCGGGTTTGCCTGGATGGGGATGAACGCGTCATCGGCGAGCAGATTGTACACATTCAACTGAACGGACCAAAGGATGCCTCGCGGCAGCTCACGCTCGTAGGAAACCCAGACATCCAGATAGTCTTCGCTCGGTCCCTTGATGGGCTTGTCGAGATCGTTGACCCAGGCATTTGCCTCGGCATTGTACTTCGGGTAGTAGCCGATGTTGGAACGGTCCATCCAGCGGTAGGCACCACCGATGCCCATGCCCTTGAGTCGTCCCTCTGTGAACGAATAGTTGGTCACGAAGTTGAAGTGCCACTTGCGCAATTCATTGACCAGCTGGTCCTCTGTGGCCTTGGCCTGGTAGTAGGGATTGAGAATTTCCGACCCATATCCCGTGCCAAGACGACCTCCGGTTCCCAGTGTGCTTCCTGGAGTTTCCGGGATATCGTAAAACCCACGGAAGGACCAGTAGTCCATGGCCGGAACATCGTTGAGGGAGTATCCGCCGTCGAACCAGAAATCAACGTTCTCTTCAATGTAGTCATCCCATGAACTCAACACATTCGAACGAACCGCTTCCGCACGGGAGGCGTTGAACGTGATGCGCCAGTTGGGCAGGGGATTGGCCGTGATTTCATATTCGACACCCGTCGATTCGAGATCGTTCAGGCTGCGCATGTTCTGGGGAACTTCCCATGCGGTGAGTTCCCAGAAACCACCCCAGGCGGCATCGATGCGCTCGAAGTTCATCGCATCCCACCACTCCTGATCGACCGGGCGCGACCACTCGGCATCCGAGCGTGCATTGAACCACTCCGTGCGATAGGCGATTTCCTCATCGGTCAACGGTGGTGCCACATACTCCAGACCCAAATCCGGATTGATGTCTCCCTGTGCCACATAGTTTGCCGAGCCGGGAACGGCAGCCTGGCGAATGCGCAGGGGTTGGTCCAGAATTCCCGGAATTTCCCGCCAGTTTGCGGGCAGCGGCTGTTGTTCAACCGATTTGTCGTAGCTGTCGCCAAACATCCACTTGTTCACGACCCACTCCGGAGTCGGTTGGTAACGGTCCGCCGCAGGCACACCGCCCTCGGAAGGAAGGGCACCGAAGTGCGGTCCGATCTCCCACATCATGCCATCCATGGCCCGGCCTAATACCGATTTGTTTCGGTTGAACGGTGGAGTCGTTCCAATGAAGGGCGTGTTCTTCTGAACGGTCTTGTATTTGGTCACACGGAAGGAGAGGCGGTTGTTGAATGCCGACACCAGTAGACTCACATCCTTGGTGTTACCCGAGGGCGTAGCTTCCTGCCGATTGTAAACATCCACGGCAACATCCGAGGGACGGAAGCTGCTGGAATCGTTGTAAAGCAGGGTGACGTCCCAACCTTCCGGCAGGGGGTGCCCGATCAGTTCCATGAGTTCGCGCCCGTGCAGAGCCACGCTCCAGCTGCGCCGTTGCTGCTTGGCGTAGACGGGTTCCTGATCGTCGTAGTTCCACTCGTCGCTGTAGGGCAGCACGTAGTTATAGGTGGCATCACGCGCGAGCGACGACGGCTTGTTCCAGCGCTCGTATTCATCTTCACGCCATCCAAAAATCGGAACAATCACACCGTCGAGCAGACTGCCCTGCCAGACAAACACCGTGGAGGTGGTTTCATCATGGCCCTGGGAAGCGCCGTCATAGAGTTTGTTCTTGTCGTTTTCCCAGCTGAGCAGGTTATAAGTGCTCTGCCCCCAAACCCACTCGTCATTCGCATTCTGTGTCACCGCGAGCACGTTCTGAGTCAGCGTCGGATTGTGATGGGTGCGCACCCCGGTCACTCCGCTGATCTGGTCCATCGAAGTCGTATTGAGCATGCTGTCGCTGAGGTAGTGAATACCGCGCCAGGTCGCATAGCCCGGGTTGTTCCAGTTGAGAGCAGCACCATACTGCTCATCCCAGCGATACAGGGCGAAGTAGCGTTCAAAGTTTTCATACTTCTGGGATGCCCTCACCCCCGTAAAGGTGTGCTCTCCCAAAATTCGCTCCAGCCAGCTTCCGGATTCCAGGAAATCCTCCGCTTTAAGTTCGACATAGCCAGTGAAACGCCAGTTCTCACGATGCCGTTCGAAGTTGCCTCCGCGACCCTCTCCAAAAGTATAGAGGCGTCCGATATTGGGGTTGTTGGGTTCGGCACTGTTGCGAAGTGCTGCATTGATGTCGAGCGACACCACGTTATTTCCCCAGAGACCTTCCATTTTGTTGGTATAACCCGAACGGTAGGACTGCTTGTTGTAAGCAAAGTTCCAGCCCAGGCGCCCATCGAGATAGGATTGGGTGATGCCCAGGTTGTAAGTGTGAAAGCTGTTGTACTCGCGTTTGTTGGGGCCGATCAGATTCTGATCGCGCATCAGTTCTGCGATGGGGCCGTCCACAATCATCTGGGTCGGCCAGGCACCCTGACCAAATCCACTGAAGGAACGTCCGGTCTGCGCCTCAAAATCACTGATGATCGAGCTGACCATTGCATTGTTCGCATAGTAGGCAGCGGTGTTTTTGATGTGGCGAGGATTGTTGATCTCCCAGTTGGGATTGAGCAACCCCACCCAGCTTCCCCAGCCACCGCCATTCACATTGGACCAGCCACGGGCAAGCATGGCATCCGGCCCCCCGTTGAGGCCGACGGTTCCAGTGTTCGGACTATTGAAAAAACTGACGGGATGATCATCCCACAGCTGTCCACCCAGGGTCTGAGAAGCGTAGATGTTTTCAATGTCCGCTCCAAAACGCGGCGGGCTGGCCCAGTACTCATCATTTTCAACAATGATGCGGTCCGTCGGTCCATACCAGTTGGAGAGAAAATCCCCAGGCGTGCCCGCAACTGGGCGGTTGGCGCGAATCTTGCCCCACTCGGCATTGGCGTCGATCTGGGTAAAGATGCCCTTGCCAAGCTTGGGTTGGTAACGCAGCGCAGCGTAGAGGCGTCGATCCGTGTTGAACGTAAAGTCCTGGCGGAATCGCGAGTCATCGTAGAGTCCGACTACACGCACAGCGAGCACATCGGGAATGATGGCCTGATCAACGTCGATGGATTCCCGCATGGACCCGTAGTTATCCACCCGCGACTCCACCACGTACGAACTCTTGCTCATGATGGGCACCTTGAGCGTGTTGTTGATCAACCCTGCCGGACTTCCCAGACCAAAAAGCACCGCATTGGGTCCTCGGCTGATGTCCATACGGGAGAGGCTGAACCAATCGATCGGAACATCGGTCGGGAAAAAATCACGCGTGATGTCAGCGTCGTTCAACCCGCGAATGCGCGTCGTGCGGTGGGGTTCCACCAGCATGTCACGTGTGTGTCCCTTGCTCCAGGCATCCCCGCCGTAGAAGTTCCCTTCGATACCAGCCACTTCGGTATTGGTGGTGTAGAGCAGCACTTTTTGCAGATTCGTTGCGCCAAGGTCTTCCATGAACTCGGGCGTGATCGCCTGAACAGCCGCCGCAATATTGCGAAGGTCTGTGTTCAGTCGGGAGCCCGCGAGAGAAGAGGTGGCAAGGTAGCCCACGTCGCTGGTTGTGGAGACTTCGAAGGGTGAGAGTTCATAGAAGTCGTCATCCTCTTCCAATTCCTCGAGCTGTGCATGCAGCACGAGCGGGCTGGCAGCGAGAAGTCCTGCAAGCATCCACGCCACAGGTGGCCTCCGGAAGCGCAGGAAATGCGTCTTGAATGTAGTGTTCATAGGGTTAGCAGATGTTCGTTCAGTTTTGTTGGTAGTTTGGTTTTGTTGTCAGAAAGGGAAGTAGTGAAGCTGGCGGTTGCGGAAAATTCCACAACCGCCGAACTCCACCATGATGGGATTGTCAGATTGGGATGGATCAGAATTTGAAGGTATTGGTCAGGGTCCAGACGGTCTCGCTCGGAATGCGCGCCTGGGCGATGGTGCCATCGGGATTGGCCGAAATCGGGATCAGTTCGTCGTCGGAGAAGAGGTTGCGAACGTTGAGCTGGATGCTCCAGTCGATACCGTTCTTGAGCACGCGCTGGTAACCGATCCAGGCGTCAATATCGGTCTCGCTGGGTCCGTAGATCGGGTTGGCCGCATCGGTTACCCAAATCGCAGCGTCTTCGTTGTATTTGGGATAATAACCAATGGCTGCCTTATCCTGCCAGCGAACCGCACCGCCGATGTTCACGTTCTTGAGCCGTCCGGTCTCAATCTTGTAATTGGTGACCAGGTTCATGCGCCACTTGCGCAACTCGTTGACGGACTGCCCGTTGCCCGCAATCGCGTTCTGATACGGACCAAACACGTTCTGCATCATGCGACCGCCAAAGGTGTCGCCGACCGAGGAGTAGGTTGTATTACCACCCCAGTGACGCACATCGGCAATCCCGTCAATCGTCCAGTAGGTCAGGTTGCTGGGTCCGCCGGGATTATTGTCATACCCGTCAAACCAGAGGTCCTTGTTGGCTTCGATGAAACTGGCCCAGTCGGAGAGCACGTTGCTGCGCTCGGCCTCGGCCTTGGCGGCGTTGAAGGCAATGCGCCAGTTGCTCTTGGGATTGAGGGTGAGTTCAAACTCGATGCCCTTGGACACGAGATCGTTGGTCAACTTCTGCCCGGCAGGCGAACCCTCACCCCAGATGCGGTAAGCGTCACCTTCGATTTTTTCGAATTCCTTCGAATCCACCCAGGTCATGTCGAGCGGGCGGAACCACTCCGCATTGCTGCGCGCGGCAAACCATGCTTCACGATAGGCAATCTCCTCGGCATCCAGTGGCGGAGCCAGATAAGGTTGATCGGTATCGGGGTTGATGTCTCCTTCATCGACAAAGCTTGCCGAACCGGGAACTGCAGAGCGCCGAATGCGCAGCGGCTGGTTGACCAGTGCACTGAGCTGTTCCTGCCAGTTGTCCGGAAGGGGCTGGGAGGCAACGCTCTGATCATAGGAATCGCCAAAAAACCACTCGTTGACGAGGAACTCGGGGGTGACTTGTGTCGGATCTGCCTTCTGGGAGTCCCACGTCTCCTGCGCAAGTGTATTCATCGTGCGGACGATGCCCGCCTTTGCCCAGTAGATCATGCCGGACGGGTCGCTGAGCGTCGTATTCTTCTGCACGGTTTCATACCAGGTGACACGCAGTGCAACCTTGTTGTCAAAGGCCGTCACGAGGAAGCCGTAGTCCGTCGTCTCTCCGGAGGGGGCTGCCAGTTTATTGCCATACACATCGGTCCCCACTTCCGACGGACGGAAGCTGTTGGACTCGTTGTAATTGAGGCTGAGGGTCATGCCTTTTGGCATTTCATAGCCAAACATCTCCAGAATTTTGTCGGCATGCACCACTAAGCCCCAGCTGCGGCGCTCTTCTTCGGCGACGAGCGGTGTGACACCGTCATAGTTCCAATCGGAGCTGTAGGGCAATGGAACACGGTATTCATCCCGCACGAGCACGTTGGGCTTATCCCAGCGCTCGTATTCATCGCGACGCCAGCCAAAGAGTGGAACAATCGCATCATTGAGCAGTTTGCCCTGCCAGACCACCGACATCGAATCGGTCGTATCATAGCCCTGTGAGGTGCCCGTATAGAGGCGATCCAGGTCATCACGGTAGTTGAGCAGGTTCAACTGGGCGTTGTGCCAGGTCTGGGTGTTTTCATCCCAGAGCAGCGTATTGTTGGTCGTTCCGGGATTGTGTTTGCTGGTCACGCCATGAATCGCTGAGGAAGGAATGCTGTCGAAATCCGACACGTTGAGCAGGCTGTCGCCGATGTAATGAATGCCCCACCAACTGAAGTAGTTGGGAGAGTTCAGGTACGGATTGCCGTAGCTATCCACATCCCAGTTGTAGAGATCATAGTTGCGGTGAAAGTTTTCGTAGCGCTGACTGGAGTAGGTCGCCGTCACGGTTTGTTCACCAAACAGAGTGGTCAACCAACCTTCATCGATATAGTTGGAGAGGTCGAATTTCCCGAAGGCAGTTGCGCGAAATGCACGACGGTCCTCTTCGTTGTTCTGTCCCGAACTGGGACCAATGAGAACTGGACGACCGACATCCGGATTCGGCTCTCCGTCCCGCAGCACGGTGTTCACGTCAACGGTCACGCGGTTGGTGCTGATGGCGTTGTGATATCCCGAATCATAGTTCTCCCGGTAGTAGGAGAGATTCACGCCTGCCAATCCGTCGAAGTAGGTCTGGGTCAGCGACATTTCGATGGTATCAAACTCATTCCACTCGCGCTTGTTGGGTCCCTGGATCGTGCGATCAATGAACGCCAGCGGTCCGCTCAGGATCATCTGCGTGGGCCAGAGGCTGGAACCAAACCCGTTGAAGGTATTCCCAGTCTCACTTTCGTAGCGTGATATGATGTCCATGACCAGCGCATTGCCAGCGTAGTAGCTTGCACTGTTTTTGTTCCAGACGCCCGTGCCGCCTTCATCGTAGTTGGGATTGGTCACACCGCTGAGTCCTCCCCAGGGCGAACCATCGCGCTGCCGGTAGGCATCCATGCGTCCGTTACCGATGGCGTTGCTGTTGGGTTGCTGAAAGATGGTTCCCGGTGAGGAGTTCCACCAGTCCCGCGCCGGTGCGCCTGAAAAGTAGTGCGACAACTCACGATGCTGCACGCCATCCGGGTCCGTCGGGATCCCGTTGCTGGTGAGCGGATCATACATGAGGTATTGGTTGAGCGGACCAAACCAGTTGGTGATGAAGTCCGCTGCGGTCACGGGGACCGGTCGGTTTCCGCTGAGTTTTCCATACTCCGCACGCACATCGATCTGGGTGTAGATGCTGTCTGCCAGTTTGGGTTGCCAGCGCATGGCCGCATAGAGGCGACGGTCGTCATCGTAGGTGTGATCCTGGCGAAATTTTTCCTCATCGTTGAGTCCGACCACACGCACTGCGAGTGTATCGTCAATGATGGGCAGGTTGACATCCACCATCTCACGATGCGAACCGTAGCTGTCCATGCTGATGCGCACCTCGCCCATGAATTTGCTGGGCGATGCATCGCGCAGGGTCGCATTGATGATGCCAGCCGGACTGCCCAATCCAAACAGAATCGAGTTCGGCCCACGCTGGATGTCCAGGCGTTCGGTATTGTAAGCATCCATCGGCAGGCTGGTCGCGAAAAAACTGCGCGTCAGGTCGGCCGTATTGAGTCCGCGCAGGCGGGTGCCTGTCTGCGGATTCACCAGCATGCGGTTGCGGTAACTTCCGTCATTGGCATCGGTGCCGTAATAGTTCCCGCCGATACCCGCCACTTCCGCACTGGTCTGGTAGATGAGGATGTCCTCAAGATTGACCGATGCGGTATCGTCAAAAAACTCACGGGTGACGACCGAAATCGCCGAGGCAACGTCCTTGAGATCGGTATTGATTCGGGAACCAGCGAGCGATGAAGTCGCCAGGTAACCCATGTTTTCATCGGTTAACACCTCGAAGGGAGACAGGGTATATACTTCACTTTGCTCAGACTCAGATGACGCATCTTCCAGATCCGATTCCCTCTCTGTCTGAGCGACAGCGAGGCTTGGTGTGCACAACACCAGCAGCAACAATCCGATGGATCGTTGGGTTTGCATAGCTTTCATAATCACTTTGGGTTTGGGGTTTGGTCGTGATTCGACGAACTGGGGGAGAGACCTGGAACGGCTTATGGTTCGCGAACCAGGTCGTCGCCTATGAAAATTTCTGCATTGCGGATGCGACCGCGCTTCGAGGTGCCCGGAGCGGGCACAAGGGTGAATCCACTCAGGATTTCCTCCCGACCAAGGTCGATGACGATGGCGTGAGGATGATCCGGGGTATTGTGGGCAAAGTAGGTACTCCAGACGCTGGAGGTCTGACCATCGATTGCGTTTTCCGCAGTTCCGTCCATGTCGTGGCGTTCTTCACTGCTGACGTAGGCAATCGTCCAGCGCTCGTGCGAAATAGCCTGTCCTTCAGAATCGAGCAGATCGATCTCACCGACGGAAGCAACGATCTCCTCATTCCAGGAATCCTGGGTGAGCAGGCAGAAGTAGCGGCCCCGTGCCAGCTGGTCAAAGTGCACCACCTGTTTGGAGGGGCTGTTCTCAAAAGAAACCTTCTGATGCGGGAGATGCGACTCAAGGTTGAGTTCCCGTAATTTACGACGGGGACCCGAGAAGTCGAGTTCCGGTCGGAGCTGATCCAGCACGGGGGATTCGCGACCGGAAATTACCGGGGATTCGGGGCCGAGCAGATCCAGCACCACAATCTCGTTTTCCCCGGGCTTGAGCCACGGGCCAGGCAGGTACATCGTCTGCGTGGGTCCAATGTTCCAGAAGCGACCGAGCGCGTGGCCATTCACCCAGACCACTCCCTTGCCCCATCTGGAGAGGTCAAGAAAGCTGTCACCCGTTTTGTCGAGATCGAAGGTCGCCCTCCAGAAGCGGGGCTGCGCGGACTGATCATCGCTGACGTTGCGGTAGGACAATTGCTCCCGGTAGGACTGCTCCAGGGTGAGCGGATAGTGTGCCCAGTCGAGGAGTTCGGTACTTTCACCCGATTCCGAGATCAAGGTCACGGGTCCGTGCATGCCCTTGCGGTCGTGAATCTCGGGACCAAAGTTGATGCGGCCCATCGACCACACGAAAATTTGCAGGCGGCTTTCCGCACTGCGCTCGGGTAGAGGAACCTCGAAGGACCGACTGCGACGGTCGGTGACTCCGAGGAACACTCCATCGAGATACACCCATGAAAAGTCATTGATCGCCTCCGCACGGAGCGTTCCAGCGGAACCCGGTGCAAGCTTGGTTTCATACACCATGCCCGCACGATACACATCGAGCGTTTCGAAGGTTTGGGGTTCCGTGTGCTGGATGGACTCGGGCAGATTTTCCAATACGGCTGCCTGTTGGGAGAATGAAATGGCGGGGATGGAAATCACGGGATTGCGTGCCGGGGGTTCCGGGATCCGCTGACCATCCGGCAGGTGTTGCTGGACCATGTCCCGCAGCATGAAAAACGCATCGGTGGTCCAACCTGCTTCCGAGACCGGAGCATCGTAGTCATAGCTCGAGGTGTCGGGTTTGAAGGGACGATCTGCCCCAGCCCAAAACCCAAATGTCGTGCCGCCATGCACCATGTAGATGCTATAGGAGGCACCCATAGCAGTCATCTTATCCAAGGTTGGAATGTAGGTGGACGGATCACCATCGTGGTGTGGGTTTCCCCAGGTATCAAACCAGGCGGGGTAAAACTCCCCACACATCAGGGGTCCGGTGGGCTGGAATTCCCTGAGCGCCGCAAACGCAGAGTCGGGGTCGCTGCCAAAGTTCACCACCTGAAACAGATCTGGATCAAATCCACGTGCAATCGAATAGGGTGGATTGCAGGCAAAGAGCGGCACTTCAAATCCAGCATCCAGCAGGGCCTGCTTCATCTCGCCCATGTAGGCCGCATCATCTCCGTAAAATCCATATTCATTCTCCACCTGCACCATCAGGATGGGGCCGCCCTGCGTCACCTGCAGCGGTGCGAGCTGCTCACCGACCTGCTCAAAATAGCGGCGCGTTGCCTCGACAAAGCGGGAATCGCGGGAGCGCAACGCAATGTCTTCATGCTTGAGCAGCCACCAGGGAAGTCCGCCCATCTCCCACTCGGCACAGGAATAGGGTCCCGGGCGCAAAATCACCCACAATCCCGCTTCCTGCGCAAGACGGCAAAACTCCGCCACATCCGCCTGGTCCTGCCAGGTGAATTCGCCCTCGCGTCGCTCGTGAAAATTCCAGAAAAGATAGACGCAGACTGCGTTCATGCCCGTGGCCCGCACCATTTCAATGCGGTGCTTCCAATACTCGCGCGGCACACGGGCGTAGTGGATTTCACCACAGCGAATCTGCAGGGGTTCACCATTGAGCAGGAAGGCCTGTTCTCCGATCTCAAAAGTGGCAGCAGCAGCATTGGGTATCGACGCTACGCCGTGCGCTGAGCATCCTGCAAACAGGATAACCATTACCGACAGGCGCAGCAGTGTGCGAACCACACTGCGGGTTCGAAGGATTTCAATCATGGGTAAGTCGGGGTCGACAGAATCGCTTCTGGTCAATGGGTGAATAACGCAAAAAATTCGATGGATAGTATAGCCGCTCCAGATCGACGCATCTATCCCCCATTGGGGTGAAAATGGAATCGAGGCACAGAACGGCCGTTGGAAGGGTCTGTACTTTTCCTTTCCATCGGCTGCACACGCGGTTAGATTTCTTGATCCACCTGGCTTCGTTCGATGAAACACAATGCCTGCATGATTCCCGAAGGGTTTGAAGGACAGCAGCTTTACCGTGTGCCCGCACAGGCACTGCGGCGCATGCGCTCACGCCCCTTCACCCGGGATTTCATCATCACTGACCTTGGTTTTTTTCCAGCATCGCGGGGTCATGGAATCACGCGTCCTGCAGGAGTTGACCAGTGGATTTTGATCTTCGTGAACTCGGGAACGGGCTGGGTTGAAGCCGATGACACTCAGCACCAGCTGCGTGAGCATGAAGTGCTGCTGCTTCCACCCGGGAGGGGCCATTCCTACGGGGCCAGTGATGCCGACCCGTGGAGCATCTTCTGGTTTCACTTTGAGGGCAAGGGTAGCCATGCTCTGCTCGAATGGTTAGGCGATGTCGACCCGGTGATGCTGCGGCGCGCCCAGTCCCCGGATGGAATGCGTCGGCAGTTTCGTTCGATTCTCAACGGGGTCGAACGCGGTTACCCGGATCATACGCTGCTCGAGCTTTCCCGAACCCTCATCAACGTGCTGAGTCTGCTGCACCGCAATCCACCCCATCCACACCGCAACGACGCTTTCGAACGCATGGAGGCCGTCATGGTCCGCATGCGCGCCGATCTTCGGCAACCCGGAAGTCTGCAGGACTATGCACGCACTTGCGCGCTTTCGGTGCCGCAGTTCTGTCATCTCTTCAAATCCCACACCGGCATCAGCCCCATGGCTTACCTGACCGAGCTTCGCATGCAGCTCGCATGCGAATACCTCGACACCACGGACTGGAGCGTGAAGCAAATCGCTGCGGAACTCGGATATGCCGATGCCCTGTATTTCTCGAGGGCCTTCAAAAAATGCGTTGGCAAATCCCCCAAGCAATACCGGGACGCCTGGTGACGAATCTGCATCCTGAACCACTCGAAGCATCGATTCTTTCTAAACCACTTCAGAGCGAAGCGCATTCAAACCCTACTTGTCGGG
The DNA here is from genome assembly GCA_040224245.1 of Puniceicoccaceae bacterium. NCBI lineage: Bacteria > Pseudomonadati > Verrucomicrobiota > Opitutia > Puniceicoccales > Puniceicoccaceae > Puniceicoccaceae bacterium. The sequence goes on from JBEGIR010000087.1 coordinate 61,358, forward strand.
TGCGAAGCAAATTTCTCAGAAAACACAGATAGGTTTTAGTCGAGACCCATTCCCCAACCCCGTTCTCGCCGGATCTTCTCTCATGGCAATTTCCCTATCTTGCGTAGGGCTCCCGTTCGCCGGGAGCCGCCGTTCCCCCAAGCCATCGGTTCCCCCATAACGGAATTTGGAAAAATTTCGCCCCCTGGAAACACTCGAATACCTCAACGGTTCCACCTTTTCCCAGTAACAAGTTCAAGAACTACCCACAAAAACCTGTTGCGCGCAACGCATCCTGTTGGACTAGCCTCGCCAGACCATCGAGAGAAGCGCAGCGGAACGATGTTCTGACTGCGCCCTTCCGGCACTGATCCGGCTTTCGCTTTCAACTATTTCTCATTCGACATCGCAGCTGCGCTGCACTGTGCGTCAGCCTTCTCCAACACTGAGCCAGCCAAGAGCATCGATTTTTCGCCATTGCTGCTAACAGCCGCATTTCGCAACTCAGGGACTTCCCAATCAGCTGCGTTTGATATGCACCCACACCCAACCCTGGTTGTTGTCGAATTTGTCGATGAGGTCGAGTTTGCTGGAAAGGTCGTTGGCGGCAAAGCACAGTTCGCCGTCGGTCCATGCTTCCAGTAAAATGGAGTAGGCTTCAAAAGCATTGGGCGGAATAGGAATTTCCATTCGCTGCCAGTCGGACTGCCCGATGCGGACCACGAGTTCAAACCAGTTTGCGGCCTTGCACAGGCGTCCACCGCGCGCGCTTTGAATCATCCGCTTTTTGAGAATGCCCACATCGACGGGTTTTCCCTTTTGATAAGGTCTGCGGCTGGCGTCGTCAGTGCTCCAGCCGAGAATATCGCAGGGATCGAAATCCCCATCCTTCCAGACCTGGAGTCGGGAAAGGGTCAAGGTGTAGCGAGTGCCTTGCAGGACTTGAATGTGCGAGGGGTTGGACTTCAGTCGAGCGAATACCCGGACTCGGGATGACTCACCCTGCTCGAGAAGCACGGCGCTCGATGAGGCGGGTGGATGCGCTTGGGGAAGCGCGTTCAGTTCGGTTGCAAAGCGACGCTTCAGATTCGTCGGGCGATAGCTTGAGTCCTGCACCCAGCGCTCACGAGCGGAGGCATCAATATCGCTCCAACTCACGGCAGCTGCGGGCAAAGGACGGCGCTTTTTGCCATAGAAAAAATCAATGTCCTCCGGGAAGAAGATGCTCGAATCGGTGATGGCGTGGTCGTGCAGCCGCTCGAGGTCGGCGTTGAGGTCGATTCCCAGCGCAAATGCTTGTTCGATCATCCAGACGAGGCACCGGTTGGAAAGTCCGCGCTTTTCCCAGGAACCACCGCCCACGCAGCCATGATCGCCCGGAAACCAGTGCTGTACCAGCTGCGTCACAGCATTGCCCGGTGCGATCTCCATAAGGGTTGCCTCAAACTCCTTGCGCAGCTCGTCAATGGCGACGGCATGCAGTGCCCGTTCGATGTGGTCGCCAAGCAGCACATCGTGAAACTGGTAGCGCTTGCGCAGCAGATTGTCGATGGGAAGGAATGGAACCTTGTCCGGGATGCCCAAGGCTCCGACCGTGTCCCAGCATCCCAGCAGGGTCACTCGCGGATGCGGCACACTGAATGCGGACTTGAACGCCTGCTGCTGCTCCGGTTTGCGACTGCGGTACAGCTCGAGCGCTTCCGGGATCTGCTTCAGATTCCGGCGAGGCACAATGCCGACTCGGCCGATCAGACCCGCGACGCTTCGAACTGTGAAGGCACCCCGACTGAAGCCAAAGAGGCAGATTTCGCAGTCTGGCTCGTGGTTCACACAGATGAACCGGTAGGCCTCATAGATCAGGTGGTCGATGCCTTTTCCCAGTCCACCCTGCCAGAGGCGTTCAATGCCGTTGGCATCCGCTCCCACGCCATCATCGTAGAAGACACACTGGTAGACAGGTTCTGTCCCGGACTTGCCGGTTGCCTGGATGCATTGCACCAGGCGACCCACATTGGTCAGGTAGCGCATGCGGAGATCGTTCCAGGTTCCGTCACAACAGACAATGAGGCGTTTTTTCATCGGAGGCTCCTTTCAAAGGTGAGGGTTAACCCCAGCATAGTGTGCTTTCATGGCCTGGGCGAGGGCCTGAACTACCTGATGAAAGGTAGAAGAGTGAGCTGTAGAGCGAACATCAGGGTCAATTTCCACAGGAAATCATAGCGGCAGTTTGAAGGAAATCCGCAGGACGCTTATTTTTTCCATTCATCTTCTGTTGATTCAACCCCTTCAAATCATGAAAAGAAGTTACCTGATTGCGATTCTGCTCTCCGCTTTGGCGATGTTCATCTGGGGAGCTGTGTATTGGATGAATCCTATTGCCTCTGCTGTGTTTCAAGTGCCTGAGGACGACGCACAGGCCCAGTCGGCCCTGAGTGAGCACTTCCCCAACGATGGCGTCTACTGGGTACCCGGTAATATGGAACACGCAGACTCGTGGAAGCAGCTTCACCAGGCGGGTCCCATCGCGCTGGTGTCGATCACGCATACCGGAAAAGATCCCATGGCGGCATCCGTCATGTTATTCGGGTTTGTACACATGATCGGATATGCGATTTTACTGCTGTTGTTGCTGCGCGCATCTTCAGCACTGCGCAAGACCTACCTCTGTCGGGTACAGCTGATGGCACTGGTGGGGCTGATTTTGGCATTCTTCACCGAACTCGGGGCGATGATCTGGTTTTATCAACCTGTCGCCTATTCACTGCTGCTGGTAGGGTATGCGTTCAGCGTGACGCTGGTCGGAGGAGCCGTGCTCGCCATCTGGGTGCGTGAGTCTGCGGATGCCTGAACCTTCCTTCTGGATCTGGTGGGTCCATGCAGTGCCCACCGCTGCGCTGTGGTGTAGCGGTTACGGAATGGGTTGCGGTGATAGGTAACTCCCGTGACTGCTACACAAACTCGGGCTGCTGAAGCAGACCGTGGATGATCTTCAAACCCTGCTGCAGTTGTTCCCGGGATTCGGGGCCACTGATGGCGACCCTTACGGCCTCGCATTGTGCCCGATCCCGGCTCATGCGGTAATGTTCAATCGGAGTGACAATGACCCTGTGTTCGCTTGCCTGCCGAGCGAAGTCAGTTGCGTTCCAGTGCTCCGGCAGTTCCACCCAAACAAAATAACCCGTGTCGCACGAGCGCAGATTGACTCCGGGTAAGAGCTGGCGACACAGCAGGTTGCGGGCGCGGGATTCCTCCCGCTTGCGCTGGATGGTCGCAACTGCGGTTCCATCAAGGATCCATTCCCGTGCGATGCGGGCTGCGAGGGGTGAGGCCATCCAGAGAGTGTCTGCAATCGCGTGTTCAAGCCGTTTGACGTAGCCCTCTGGAGCACTCAGGTAGGCAAAGCGCAGCCCGGGGGTAACGGGTTTGGAGAAGCTGGCGATGTAAAATCCCAGCTCCGGGCACGCGGCGGAGAGCGGTGTCTGAGGCGATGGATTGAGCAGTGCATACGCATCGTCTTCCACAATCAGCAGCCGCTGCTGTTGCACAACCTTGCAGAGTGCCCTGCGGCGCTCTTCACCCATGCAGCCGGTTGTGGGATTTTGAGTGCCGGGCATGCAGTAGATCCCATGAAGGGTGTGCTGCTTACAGGCAGATTCAAGCGCGTCGGGCAGCATGCCTTCTGCGTCCATTTCGATTGGCACCAGACGCAGGTTGAAGCGTCGGGCGAGGGTCTTGATCAAGGGATAACTCAGACGCTCTACTGCCAGGGCATCGCCTGGACGAAAGGCAGCGCTGAGGATGACCGTGAGCGCATGCTGCCCGCCTGCCGTGATCAGGACTCGGTCGGTCGCGCTCGATAACAGGTGGTGTTCCCTCAGCCATTCGACACCGAGTTCGCGATCCTGAAATTTGCCGCGCGAGGGGTAATAGCGCAGACTCGATTGCAGATCACATTGAGAGCTGAGTTTCTGGAAAGTGGAGGAAAGGTCAGGGTCGAGGTGATGCAATGGCAAATTCATGCCCATGTCCACAGCCTCGTTTGCGCCGTCTTCAGGATGTTCGAAGCAGCGCTCGGATTGTGAGTCGGTGCCCGCAAAGGTGCCCCTGCCAGTTTCGCCGCGCAGCAGTCCGCGTCGTGCAGCTTCGGCATAGCCCCGTGTGACCGTTCCCACAGTGACACCAAGCCGGTCTGCAAGTTCCCGGTGGGTGGGCAGGCGTGTTCCGGAAGGTAAACGCCCGGTCTGCAGATCGCGCTCCAGTGCGTCTGCGATGGCACGATAGCGGGGACCTGGAAATGCATCGAGCAAAGGATTCCACATTGTCATGGTGACAATAAAGACATTGACTGCATAATTGTGTCAAATAATTTGCATGATCATGAGCATCTCCATCGTCGAATATCAACCCGCTTTCCGTGAAGCCGTGCGGCGCCTCAATGAGGCCTGGCTGAGTGCCTATTTTGTGGTTGAGCCTTCAGACCGGGTACAGCTGGGAGATCCTGAAACCCACATCCTGCAAAAAGGAGGATACCTCTGTTTTGCCGCAACAGACGAAGCTGAAGTGGTGGGCGTGGGAGCGTTGATGTGGGTCAAGCCAGGAGTTTATGAACTGAGCAAAATGGCAGTCGACCCGGCATTTCAGGGTTGTGGAATCGGCCGTCGCATTGCTGTGCGTTGTTTGCAGGAGGCAAGACAACGAGGGGCGTCCCGCGTGATCCTTTACACCAACTCACGATTACAGGCGGCGATTCACTTGTATGAATCCCTTGGCTTCGTCTCAGTGCCATTGCGTGAAGCGCCCTATGGCCGGGCAGATCGCCGCATGGAATTGCAGTTGGCGCAGCCCTCTTTCGTCGCCGAGCAACGCAATCCCTCACAAGCATGAACTCGCGTAAGCACAGTTTGATTCGAGGCATGGTGAGCGTCAGCCCACTGATGCTTGGAGTTATTCCCTTTGGCTTGATTTGTGGTGCCAGTGCGGTTCATGCAGGCCTGTCCATGCAAGAGGCAGTGGGCATGTCGGTGGTGGTGTTTGCCGGAGCCAGCCAACTGGCGGTCACTCAGCTGATGGCATCGGATGCGACGTGGTGGGTGATTCTCTTCACTGGCATTGTGATCAACCTGCGTATGCTCCTGTACAGTGCGTCGATCGCAAACTTTGTAAGCGGTGCGCATACATGGAAGAAGTTCGGAATCGCCTATCTGCTGACGGATCAGGCCTATGCCACCTCACTTCAGGAGTATCAGCGTGAAAAGCAGGGATTGTCGCACCGGTGTTGGTTCTACTTTGGAGTTGCGGGACTCATGTGGGTATCGTTTGTGGTCTCGACGGCAATGGGGGCGATGCTGGGCAACGGGATCCCCCCGGAGTGGGATCTAGGGTTTTCGGTGCCGCTGACCTTTGTAGCCCTGCTCATGAACACCCTGAAGGATGATCGTTTCGGATGGGCTGCCCTCATCGCAGGCCTTCTGGCAGTAGGGTTGTATCCCTTGCCCTTCAATCTGGGCATGCTGTTGGCGGCGTTGGTTGCGATCATGCTGTCATCGTGGATCGAAACGGCATGGAGGAGTTTGAGATGAACCCGTTCCAATTCTGGATTCTCATGCTGGCACTGGGACTGATCACGCTGGGCATTCGCGGATCGTTTTTCCTACTGCCAAAGACAGTGCGACTGCCGTCCGCGTTGCGCAGCATGATGCACTACATTCCTACTGCCGTTTTTGCCGCACTCAGTCTGCCAGCACTCTGGTTTGCCAAACCTCAATCCTACGAACTGCACGATCCCGCTCGCCTGATTGCGGGCATGGCCGGGGCGCTGGTTGCATACTTCTCGGGCAACGTGCTCTACACGATCACTTCCGGATTGCTCACACTGTGGTTACTGCGATTTGGCCTCGGATGGTCGTGAGAGCATGAATCATGAAGCGTGAATCCAAAATCTTGAACAGACGGATGCCCGCCGTCGGCATGAATCCGAGCTGAGTTGTGCTGCGGCAACCCAAAACCTGTTGCTCGCAGCGCAAGCATTGGGGCTGGGAGCCTGCTGGCAGGGAGATCCCTTGCTTGCGCAGCATGAGCTTCGAAAAACATTGCAGCTTCCGAAAGAGGTGAAGGTCGTTAGTTCAGTGGCACTGGGTTACGCAGCTTCAGCTGCCTGCCCGCCTGCTCGACCGTTGCTACGTGAAGCCATGCTCTGTTTGGCGATTCCATTTGTGGGATTTTGAGGCGTCCCATTTGTGGGAAAACCCAGTGGGATTGAGCATGTGATTTTAGGATAAAAAATTTATCCATTTTTTTAAATGACTGAATAGGAGTTGCTTATGTTTTGTGAAATGAAATTGGCACGCATCCTGTATCAATAGGAATCGTATCGGGAGCCAAGGCTCCATTTCCACAACAGCATTCATCGAATCATCAACCGACACACACCATGAGCTTCATCATCATCACCGCATTCGTCGCAGCAGGATTGGCCTTCTACTTTCGTCAGGAACTGAAACAGAGCGAACTCTGATCCGCTGAGCACTTTTGTCACTGAGGGACCGGCATGGCATGCTACGCTGGAGAATCTGGCGAAGGACCCGCGTGACAAACCTTCAACGACTCATCAACAAAAACAACATCGAAAGCCCCGGTGGTTCTGACCGCCGGGGTTTTTTGTTGCCAGTGTGCAAACCATTCCGGAGTTGAATTTCAAACCAGGGCTGCGCAGACTGGCACCATGGAAGAGATCCAGACCCTGAACCACGAGCTGGTTGCCCGCCTGATAGCGGATGCCAAGGCATCGCCACGCCTGCGGACCCATTACAATTTCCACGCAACACTTGAGGAGAATCCGCACCGCTTTCTCAATGTGATGCTGCGAGGCTCCTATTTCACTCCGCATCGCCACTTGCAGCCCCCCAAGTCCGAATCCTTTCTGGTGCTGACGGGAGAAGTGGGATTTCTGCAGTTTGATGATGCAGGCCAGGTGATCCAGACCCAAAGGCTCCGCCCGAATGGCTTGCTGGAGCATGATGGAAGTGTAATGGGGGTGGATGTTGCGCCAGGGGTTTGGCACAATCTGGTCGTCCTGTCTGAGGTGGCGGTGTGTTATGAAGTGAAACCCGGACCCTATCGACCCAGTGACGACAAGGAGTTCGCCGAATGGGCACCACACGAAGGGCAACCCGGCTGCACGGCCTATCTGGAATCGCTGTTGCGTCACTTTCCTTCCTGAACCCCTTTCATCCGCCACACTCATGGAAAGCAATCCGCGGAGTGATACCCGCTTTGGAGGCATATTGCGACTCTACGGACCCGATGCCTGGACGCGTATTCAAACGTCGCGCGTGATGGTGGTCGGCATTGGTGGAGTGGGATCGTGGGCGGCCGAATTGTTGGCGCGTTCGGGAGTCGGTGCCATCGATCTTGTCGATCTCGATGATGTATGCGAGAGCAACATCAACCGGCAGGTCCACGCGCTGCAGTCGACGGTTGGGCAGAGCAAGGTTGACGCCATGGCGAAGCGCATCGGTGAGATTTCCCCGGACTGCAAGGTCACCGTGCATGCGAGTTTTCTCACGCAGCGCAATGTTGCGGAGTTGGTGCATGGCGAAATCGATGCGGTCTTTGATGCAATCGACGCACTGCGACACAAAATCACGCTGCTTCAGCACTGCCGCAGTCACAAGATCCCGCTCCTGGTTTCTGGAGGTGCAGGGGGTCGCAAGGATCCGACCCGCGTTCGCATCGAAGACATGGCGCACACCCGCAACGACAAGCTGCTTCAGAAAATGCGAAAACAACTGCGAAGCCAGCACCGGTTTCCACGGGATACGGCAAAAAAATTTGGCGTCGCCTGTGTCTTTTCCGACGAACTCGCCAGTTTGCCCTTTGATGCTGATGGAAATTGTGCGGTTCGTCCCGGTGAAAGCCTGCGGTTGGATTGTGCTTCCGGGTTTGGCACGGCGGGATATGTTACGGCCGCGTTTGGCATGGCGGCAGCTGGGTGGATCGTTGAGCAAATCGCCCGTTCCTCCTGAGCATGCGGTTGAATGCGAAAGTGATTGTCGAACCGACGGAGTAACCGTATGCTGGCAACTTTGCTTCGTTACGGAGTCAATTCTCAACTCAACAACATATCACCATGCGAAAATTCCGCAACATCCTGTCCTGCGCAGTTATCGCGCTGTTTGGCATTGTCTATCCTGTCCACTCCTCCGAGAACGATGGAATGCCACCGCTCATTGATCGCGAAATCTTCTTTGGCAACCCAGAGATCATGGGGGGCCAGCTGTCACCCGACGGCCAATGGATCACGTTCCTGAAACCCTACGAAGGGGTACGCAACATCTGGATCAAGAAGGCGAATGAACCCTTCGAGAACGCACGCCCACTCACCGCGAGTGAGAAGCGCCCGATCCCCGGCTATTTCTGGAGTTGGGACAGCCAGTACCTGCTCTACGTTCAGGATCGAGACGGTGACGAAAACTACCACGTCTATGCGCTCGATCCACACGCTGAGGTCCCGGACGGTGCCGTTGTTCCCGAAGCCCGCAACCTGACGGATGCGGAAGGAGCACGTGCCGCGATCTACCGCGTATCCAAAAACGATCCCGACCTCATGTATGTTGGACTCAACGACCGCGATTCGGCCTGGCACGATCTCTATGAAGTGCGCATTTCCACGGGCGAACGACGTTTGCTGTTTGAAAATACACAGGAAATTTCATCCTGGACCTTCGATACCGAGGATCAGTTGCGCCTGGTCAGCAAATCCACACCCGAAGGTGGCACGCAGATCCTCGCAGTTGAGGGAGAGGACCTGCGACCCATTTTTGAATGTTCCGTCGAGGAGACAGCCTACATTGCCCACTTTCATCCCGATGGAGACAAGGCCTATCTGGTCACGAACCGTGGCGACTCGGTGGACCTGACCCGGTTGATGTACATCGATCCGGTGGACGGCAGTGTGGAACTGATCGAACAGGATCCCGAAGGAGCGGTTGATTTGGGTGGAGCATGGTTCTCCGATTTGACCGACACCCTGATCGCCACCACCTATCGCGGCGACAAAACGCGGCGCTATTTCAAGGACAAGGAATGGGAGGCTGACTACCAGTGGCTGCAGGAGCAACTGCCGGGCTATGAGATTGGCATTGGTTCCAGCACCTTTGACGAAACTCAGTTTTTTGTGAACGCCTACAGCGACACCGATCCCGGTTCGACGTACCTCTTCGACCGCGAAGCGCGGACACTGGAGTTTCAATACCGTCCCCGCCCCCGCATGCCCATTGCGGATCTCGCTCCCATGCAGCCGATTCGCTTTGAATCGAGCGACGGATTGCAGATTCCCGCCTATCTGACACTGCCCGTGGGACTCGCGCCAAAGGATCTGCCGTTGGTCGTTTTCCCTCATGGCGGACCCTGGTCGCGGGATTACTGGGGTTACCATTCGTATGCCCAGTTTCTCGCCAATCGCGGATATGCCGTATTGCTGGTCAACTTTCGCGGTTCCACCGGGTTTGGTAAGTCGTTTCTGAATGCAGGCAATGACCAGTGGGGTGATCTCATGCAGGATGACCTCACCTGGGGTGTGAAACACCTGGTGAATGAGGGCATCGTCGATCCCGAACGTGTTGGCATCATGGGAGGTTCCTACGGAGGCTATGCGACGCTGGCGGGCATGACCTTCACCCCAGAGCTGTATGCGGCCGGGGTATCCATTGTCGGACCTTCCAATCTGCTCACTCTTCTCGATTCCATTCCACCCTATTGGGAATCCTTCCGGCGCGAACTCTATGAACGCGTTGGAGATCCGTCGATTGAAGCGGAGCGTGAACGCCTGATTCGCCAGTCCCCGCTGAACAGTGCGGACCAGATTCGTGCACCCTTGATGATCGTGCAGGGCAAAAACGATCCGCGCGTCAAGGAAGCGGAGTCGGAACAGATCGTGGTCGCCATGCGGGAACTCGGGCTGGATGTGGAGTACATCAACGCGCCCGATGAGGGACATGGATTCAGCCGACCAGTCAATAACATGGCCTTTCTTGCCGCTGCCGAAAAGTTTTTTGCACAGCACCTTGGAGGACGCTACCAGGAGTCCATGCCGGAAGATGTGGCCCAACGTCTCGGGGAAATCACAGTGGACATCGCCACTGTATCCCTCGCAGCAGAGGATTAATCGCCAGCGATAGAACTCGCGTGCATTTCCTGTCCGTGGCCTGCCCTTGCGGTGCAGGTTGCGGCATGCCACCCATACCCGCTTTCACTTCGTGACGTGGGTGCGGGTGGAAAATGGCTGTGGCTCGGAATCAGATCTCGATTTCGAGCACAACCGGGCAGTGGTCCGATCCCATGACGGATTGCAGGATGCTGGCATCGCGCAATTGTGGCGCAAGTTTTTGGGAAGCGAGCCAGTAGTCAATGCGCCACCCGATGTTGCGCGCCCGTGCGTTCATGCGAAAACTCCACCACGAATAGGCGTCGCGTTCGTCCGGATGAAAGTGTCGGAAGGTGTCGATGTAACCAGCGTCCAACAGACGCGTAAATCCCGCGCGTTCCTCGTCAGTAAATCCCGCATTGCGCCGATTGCTGTCGGGGCGGGCGATGTCGATTTCTTCGTGCGCCACGTTAAAATCGCCGCAGGATAGCACCGGCTTACTGGCTTCCAGATGCTGCAGGTGTTCGCGGAAGGCAGGGTCCCATTCCTGTTCGCGATAAGGCAGGCGCAACAGGCCGTCCTTGCTGTTGGGAGTGTAGACGTTGACCACGTGAAAGCCTTCGAACTCCACATTCAGCACCCGTCCTTCCGTGTTGTAGATGGGGTCCTGCATGCCTCTGGAAAACGAGAGAGGTGCGATTTTGCTGCAGACCGCAGTGCCCGAATAGCCCTTCTTTTCTGCGGAATACGAGATCACATGCGGAAAGGGAAGTTCCAGCTTGTCCATGACAGTGGGATCAGCCTTGATCTCCTGCAGGCACAGGATGTCGGGATCTTCAGCGGAAACAAAGTCCATGAAGCCCTTGTTGATGCAGGCACGAATGCCGTTGACGTTCCAGGAGATGAGTTTGATGCGTTGAGCCATGAGTGTAGTGGGATGGATGGATTGAGAGACGAAGGGCAGAGGTCAATCGAGTTGACCCAGTTCAACAGATCGGTCGTGCGCGGCCTGCACAGCCCGAGCGACAATCGCGGCGAAACCGTCGGATTGAAATTGTTCGATAGCGGCCTGAGTGGTGCCACCGGGCGATGTGACTTGTCGGCGCAGTTCTGCGGGATCGAGGCCGCTCTCATCCAGGAGTTTCGTTGAACCGATTACCGTTTGCCGGGCCAGCATCATCGCAACATTGTCGGCAAAACCCTGCTGTTTGGCAGCCTCAAACAAGGCTTCCACGAATAAAAAGAGATAGGCGGGACCGCTACCGCTCACGGCGGTGATCGCGTCCAGCTCCTGTTCTTTCACTTCAATGAAAACCCCCATCGAGCTGAGCAGGGATTCCACGGTGGACCGATCAGCCTCATTGAGAAGCCCACGAGCAGCGAATGCGCTGACTCCGGCTCCAACGCTTCCCGGAGTATTGGGCATCACTCGAACATGATTGCGGCAAGCAGGCATTTTGCACATCAGCTTTTGCAGTGGAGTGCCAGCCAGAATCGAGACCAGCAACGTTTGCTTCGAAGCTTCCACAACTACGGGCGAGAGTGTGGACAGTTGCTGGGGTTTACAGGCGAGCACCATGGTGTCAGTCTGGAAGGGTGTGCTGGCATCCAAATCGATAAGACCGATGCCAGTGTCGGCAACCAGAGACTCAGCGGTTCCGTCGTTGGCCGAACAGCAGGCGAGTTCATCCGGGCGAAGCCGTTTGGAACGAAGCAGGGAACGAATCATGGCAGAGGCCATGCGACCCGCGCCGATGAAAGTGATGCGAAAGGATGGTTCCGACATGGGTGGCGATTCAAACCACAGCCCCCGCTCTTGGCAAATCTGAAAGCACACCCGTGAGGGCTGTGGGGAAAACGAGCGGTGATGGCGGAGTCCGCCGGACTCTGCTCAGATGCGCACCTTGATGCGGGCGCAGACCCCACCGGTTTTGCGTTCTTCGACGGATAACTCACAGTTCACGTTGCGCAGGGCATGCCGTGCCACCGTCAATCCCATTCCCCGACCTACGGAAGTTTTGGTCGTGATGAAAGGTTCGAAAAAATTATCCTTCACTTCCTCGTCGATGCCATTGCCCTGATCGAGGATTTCAATGAGGAAATGCGAACCGGGCTTCAGCTCGCTCTCTCCTTCGGGGTAGCGAACCTTGATCGTGATGGGGCGTTCCATCGCGTTCTTGTCGTAGCTTTCCCATGCATTGATCAGCAGCTTGCCTACCGCTCCCTCAAAAATTTCGCTGTTGGTTTCGAGAACAAAATCCTTTGGCAGTTCACTCTCCACCCGGACCTCCGAGTCGACCGAATACTCGTCCCGGTAGCGCTGGATGGTATTGTCGAAGAGGTCCATGAGGTTGATGGGGGTCAGGTGGGTGTCTTCCTGAGCAGCCATGGAACTGAGTTGGCTGACGATGGTCACCATGCGCGAGATGGCACTCTCCATCGAGTTGATGCTTCGCTCCACGAGTTCGGGTTTGTTCTTCCCGATTTTCATCAGATCCATGTAGCCCACGACAACACCCAGCAGGTTGTTCAGGTTGTGGGCAATGCCCTGAGTGATCGCACCCACGGTTGACGTGCGCCGCATTTCGGCGAGGCGGTTGGAAAGATCCAGATTCTGACGGTGCATTTCCTGCACCCTCAGTTGAGTCTGGATGCGGGCCATGGTTTCGTCGAGTTCGAGCGGCTTGGTGATGTAGTCGACCGCACCTGTGTCGAGTCCCTGAAGTACGTCTTCCTTTGCCGATTTTGCGGTGATGAAGATGATGGGAATGTCGGAGGTTTCCGGATTTGCCTTGAGCTTGCTGCAGGTTTCGATGCCGTCCATTTCGGGCATCATGATGTCGAGCAGGATGATATCCGGTTTGTTCAAATCCACCATGCGCAGGCATTCATGCCCATTGGATGCGACCAGCACCTCCATGCCCGCCTTTTCGATCTTGCGCTGCACGATCTTGATGTTGATGGGCTGGTCGTCGACGATCAGGATTTTGGGCTTTGATTTGCTCATGTTGACTGGGGGTGGATGTGGGACGAATCCCTATTCCATGGATCGGGAAAGGGAAGTGGTGGGTGGCAGTGCGGTTTCGTAGGTCACCAGGGTTTTGCTGATGCGGTCGTGCCCAGCCATGCGCAGGCGATTTGTGAATACCATGACGAGATTGACAATGAACAGGAGCGGCATGATGACGCTCAACGTTTTCAGACAGTTTCGCAGGATTATCGTTTTTGCATCCGGTCGGCTTAAAGTTTTTAAATCTATTAACGACAATTTAAAAATTTTTTTACCTAAAGTGGTACCTGCGAGCAATAATTCACTGAGTGCGAAGTAGAGCCAGGTGATCACCGCAGCGAGAAATGCTGTGTCGTTGGATGCAGACTCGTGCTGGTACTGAAACTCCAAGTACTCCTGCATCTGCTCAACGAATCCGGGGGGAGATTCCCGTTCCTGCTGCTCCTGTAGAAATTCCCGTGATGCTTCGAGGAAGCCGGGGTGAAAGAGCGGGTAGAGCAGTTGGGTGGACAACATGACCGTAGCAGCGAGGATGAGAATGTAGTCCATGCAAAACGCGACCATTCGCACCCCAAAGCGCGCAGGATAGAGCGGGGTGACCGTTGCATCGGCCCCCCACATGGATTCCACGGGGTCCGGGTGTTTTGGATCAGATGGTGTGCTGGATGACATGCGTGAGCGAGACGGTAGGTTTGTCACGGGACTGAGCATCAGCTCGACGGGTGCTTTGACAGGTATGCCTTGAGCGTATTCTGCATCAGCGTGGCCACGGTCATCGGTCCAACCCCCCCCGGTACCGGGGTGATTTTTCCGGCAATCGGAGCAACGGCCTCAAAATCCACATCACCGACGATGCGGTAACCCTTGGGTTCGGTTGCATCGTCGACCCGGTTGATGCCCACATCAATGACAGTTGCGCCAGGTTTTACCATCGACGCTGTGACGACTCCGGGACGACCCACTGCCGCGATGAGAATATCGGCGGTGCGGGTAATGGATTCGAGTCCCTCCGAACGGGAATGACAGATCGTGACCGTTGCATTGCCCTGAGGGTGCTTTCGGGAGAGCAGTAAGGCCATGGGTTTGCCGACGATGAGGCTTCGACCCAATACGACGGCGTGCTTTCCCTGTGTGTCTATCTGGTGCCGTTTGAGCAGCTCGATGATGCCCAGTGGTGTGCAGGGCACGAAGCAGTTCGGATCTTCCTGTACCAGCAGTCCACTGTTGATGACATTGAACCCGTCGACATCCTTGCCGGGATGGATGGTGTTGAAAATCGCTGCTTCTGAGATGTGAGCGGGTAGCGGTGCCTGAACCAGAATGCCATCCACACCGGGGTCGCTGTTGTGATGTTCGACACGCGCCGTCAGCTCCGCTTCGGAGATGGTTTCCGGGTGCACCTCAATCTCGCTGTCGATCCCGATGGATTGCGCGGTCTTCTTTTTCTTCGAAACGTAAAAGCGCGAGGCGGGATCTTCGCCGACCCGAATGAAAACGACCTTGGGTGCACGACCGCTCAAAGCACCGACCTGTGCCTTCAGTTCCTGATAAATGACCTCGGCGGTTGCATTGCCGTCGATGAGTTTGCTCGAAGAAATCTCCATGAAAAAAGTGTGCAGTGAACTAGGGCGTCGGAGCAATCCAAATGCTGCGTGCGTCGATGAACAGGGTAAAATCGTCACCGACTTCATCCAGTGTGCCGCGGATGTTGATCCATTCGTTCACAAATTCCCGATAGGAATCCCGTCTGAGCTGATCGATGCGCACATACACAATTCGCTGTCCCGAACGCGTTTCCAGTTGATACTGAAATTGGCGAGACATGGCGTCATCTTCCGGAACGATGCGCAAATACCCCTCAAATTCCTGAAAGAGCGCAGCGGGCGGGGGTGCGAGATTTGCAAGATCCTGAGCGGGTATACGGGGTTGTTCCTCCAACAGGGGGTCGATGGGTTCCGGTTCCGGTTCGAAGGACTCTGCGCGTTCGGGGATGAGGTCGAGTCGGGTATCCCTGGCTGCCGGTTCTGCTGGGGTTTTTTCAGCATCCGATGCCGGGGGCAGGGATTCCTCTACGGCAATGGCATCATCCGGCATACTCTCTTCGGACGGTGCTTCCCCATCCTCGTGTTGTGGAAGAGAGGGTGGTGAAGGTGGTTCCAGAGAGGATGCAGGTTCCGGTGTGGTTGCAACGGGTGCAGTTTGCGGCAGCTGAAAATAGACGGGGATCTCCTTGTTAAAGGAAACCCTGCCAACCGACAGGCGCGATCGCACATTTACAAGATCCCCTCGCTGATAGCGTGTCAGCACCCAGCTGCGGTAGGTGGGATTGGTGCGGATGAGGGTTCCCTCCTTGAGCTGGTTGCGGCTCAAAACCTCGCGCTTGTTGACATAACCGATGAATTCTCCCTCGTAGGTGGACCAGTACCAGGTGTCTCCGAGACTCGCATCCAATACGCGCGGGAAGTCAGGTGAGGCACCGGGATCGATCTCCATGTAGGTGATGATGTCCGAATCCTTATCCGGAAAGACATGGGCCGGGACGCGCACGCTCTTCGCTGTCGCAACGGACGCATTCACGAGCAATAGCGCAACCACACAAAAGCGGGACAGGATGATTGTTCGCGTCAGCAGAGCCATGGTTGTCAAGGTTTGGGTCGGTTAGGCTGGCACCTTAGGGATTTCATCCGCGTGTCGCAAGCAGGGATTGAATCTCCTTTTCGTTGAGAACCCGATGCCCCCCGGGGGCGAGTCCCTTCAGCGCAAAGCGTCCGATGCTCACGCGCTGTAGTTTTTTCACATCCCGGCGGGAGTGTTTGAACAAACGCCGAATTTCCCGCTTTTTTCCGTGGCAAAGCACGACCTCAAGCGAACTGTAGGGTGGTTTGTCACGACGGGGAGGGATGATTTTCTCAAATTTCAGCAGTTCCCCCTCCACCCGCTGTCCCTGCAGAAACCAGGGAAACTCTTCAGGACTCAGTGGTGGTTTGAAACTCACAAGATAATGTTTCTCTATCGCGCGGGACGGGTGGGTCAGTTGCTGGGCAAACGCTCCATCGTTGGTGATGATGACCAGCCCCGATGAATCCTTGTCCAGACGACCGGCGACAAAGAGTTTCAACCGCTGCAGTTGGCGCGGCAACAGTTCAAAGACCAGTTTGTCTGCAAAGTCGTCCTGGTTGGAACACACATAGCCGCGAGGCTTGTTGACGGCGATCACGTATCGCGGGGGGTGCAAATTGGAGATGCTCTTGCCGTTGACCACAATATCGTGCTCCTGCGGATCGACGCGCTGTCCGATGTGGGCAACCTGTCCATCGACCTTGACGCGTCCTTCCTCGATCCATTTTTCCGCTTCCCGCCGGGAACAAAGTCCCTTGTTGGCGATGATTTTCTGAAGACGTTCTTCCATAGTGACTGCGTTGCGTGACTGACAATAGTGTTTACTTGCGAGGCGTTTCCTGTTTGCAATTTGAAAGGGTCCTCTGATCGTTCCTTGCGATTCAGGAAGCCTTTTTGTTACCAGAACAAACGATTGAATACCAAATGAGCAGCGATCAAAAGACAAAAACAGCGGTTGTGACAGGTGCGAGCCGTGGAATTGGGAAAGCCATTGCCCTTGAGTTGGCTGCATCCGGACATCGGGTGTGTTGTGTGAGCCGCAGTGTCGCGAGCAGTCAGCCGGTTGTGGATGCGATCATCGCTGCTGGTGGGCAGGCCAAGGCCTACGCGGTGGATGTCTCCAGTGCTGACGAAGTGAAGGCGGCGTGTGAAGCCATGCTCAAGGAATGGGGACTCGTGGATGTGTTGGTCAACAATGCGGGCATCACGCGGGACGGTCTCATGATTCGCATGTCCGACGATGACTGGAATCAGGTCATCCAGACCAACCTCACCAGTTGCTTCACCTGGACGCGCGAACTCATCCGTCCGATGGCAAGGGCGCGCTGGGGTCGGGTCATCAACATTGCTTCCGTGATCGGACTCATCGGCAATGCGGGGCAGGCCAACTATGCGGCAGCCAAAGCTGGCATCATCGGCATGACCAAGAGCGTCGCCAAGGAGTTTGCCGCACGCAACATCACCGCGAATGTGGTGGCTCCGGGCTTCATCCAGACCGACATGACCGACGTGCTCGGCGACGAGGTAAAGGAGCAGATTCTCAAGCAGATTCCGATGAAGCGCATGGGGACTCCAGAAGACATTTCCAAGGTCGTTGGCTTCCTTGCATCGAGCCATTCTGATTACGTTACAGGGCAGGTTTTTACCGTTGACGGCGGTATGGTAATGTGATCTTAAAGTTGAGCTTCAATCAAACCGAGTCATTATGAGCGATAAATCTATTGAAGAAAGAGTTAGCGAAATCATCGTCAACCAGCTGAACGTCAATGAAGATCAGATCAAGCCCGAAGCTTCCTTCATCGACGATCTGGGTGCGGATTCCCTCGACACTGTTGAGTTGATCATGGCCTTTGAAGAAGAATTCAAGGATGAGTTGAACGATGAGATCCCCGAGTCCGATGCGGAAAAGCTTCAGACGGTGGGTGATGTAATCGCCTATATCAAGGAGAAAGCAGGGGCCTGAGTCCTTGCGTTGAACCGTTCTGAGGTGACCTCGGTTACCCACCCAATTTCAGCTAGAATTTGATGCCTTCGGTGCCGGAAATTTCCGTGCCGGAGGCAAAATCGTATTTCATGACAGCGACCCAAAGCAAAGAACGCATTTTTGTGACCGGAATGGGTGTCGTCACTGCACTTGGTGAAGACATTGAAACGTTCTGGAGCAATCTGACCGCCGGTAAGAGTGGACTCGCACCGGTGTCCCATTTTGACACGGAAGGGTTTCCCACAAAGGTCGCCGGTGAGGTCAGGGACTTTGACGTCACCCGTTACATGGATCCGAAGGAGGCCAAGCGCAATGACCGCTACACGCATTTCGGACTGGCAGCCGCCAAACTGGCAGTGCAGGACAGCGGCATCGATTTTTCCAGCGTGGATACGGATCGGGTGGGTGTGCTCGTCGGCTCCGGCATCGGCGGCATGGAAACCATTGAGCAACAGGCTCGCAATTTGATTGAAAAGGGACCGCGGCGGGTATCCGCTTTCATGATTCCCGCACTGATTTCGAACATCGCTTCGGGAGTGATTGCGATCGAATACGGACTCAAGGGACCCAACTTTGGCGTTGTCAGTGCGTGCTCGACGGGGTCTCACGCCATCGGTGAGGCGGCTCGCATCCTGCGCTCGGGGGATGCGGACATCATGATCGCCGGAGGCAGTGAATCCTCGATCACCGCTCTCGCGTTTGCGGGCTTCTGCTCCATGAAGGCGATGAGTACGAGCTACAATGACACTCCCCAGACGGCCAGCCGTCCCTTTGACCTCAACCGTGATGGATTTGTCATGGGTGAAGGTGCAGGTGTCCTGATGCTTGAGACAGAATCCAGCGCGCGTAAGCGCGGAGCAAAAATTTACGCGGAGGTCGTGGGGTATGGAGCTTCCAATGATGCCTACCACATCACGGCTCCGACTCCCGATGGTTATGGACTTTCCCTTGCCATCCGCAATTGCCTGAAAACTGCGGGAGTGGATCCCGATGTCGTCGGCTACATCAACGCTCACGGCACTTCAACCAAGTACAACGACTCAACTGAAACTGGCTGCATCAAGACGGTTTTTGGAGAGCGCGCTTACCAGATTCCGGTTAGTTCGACCAAATCGATGACGGGGCACTTGTTGGGTGCTGCGGGTTCGGTTGAGGCCATTGCCTGCATTCAGGCACTGCGCACAGGCATTATTCCTCCGACCATCAACTACGAAACTCCTGATCCCGAGTGCGATCTGGACTACGTGCCCAATCAGGCTAGAGAGGCCAGCATTGAGTACGCACTTTCCAACAATCTGGGATTTGGCGGACACAATACCTCGCTTCTGTTCAAGAAGGTTTGAGGCCTTCGATCCCCTATTGATCGCTGAGGTGTGAGACAATTTTCACCTCAGCGCAAACATGCCCTTTCGATCCAATAGCGCTGCATCAACAGCCTGTCTTGGATGTTGACGCAGCTGAAACATCATTCCTTGGCTGTTGGCAGGGTGTAGGGTCCATCGGCAACGGGGATGCCAAAATCGGGGGAACCGTCTTCACGCCATTGGATGACTTGGGCGCGTGTGGCGCGGTCGGGGTTGCGCAAGGGTTCACCCTCAATGTGTTCGTAGTTGCGTGCGTGGTAGACGAGAATGTCGTAGGTGCCACAGGGAGTGGTGGTAAAACTGTTGTGGCCCGTTCCAAACTGACTGGTGGATGCATTGCTTTGCAGCACGGGTTCGGGAGACTTGGTCCAGACAGTGGCATCGAGCAGGTCGGCATCATCGGGAGCCGAGAGCAGTCCGAGACAATAGTTCGCATCCGTCGCACTGGCGGAGTAGGTCATCCACACCCGTCCGTTTCGGATGAGCACTGCAGGGGCTTCGTTGACCCAGTGGCCACGCTGTTCCCAGTCCAATTCGGGACGCGTGAGCAGCGTGATTTCTCCGGTGATTGAAGTTGGGCTGTCCATGCGCGCGATGTAGAGATTGGTTCCCCGAACCTCAGGTTCATTTTGCGTCCAGACCAGATAGCGCACGCCCTGGTGTTCAAACGTGGTCGCGTCGAGCGTGAAGGATTCCCAGCCCACTTCGAGCTTTCCCTGCTCAGTCCAGGCATCGGTCAGTGGGTTGGGTCCCTCGCACTCCAGAACCCACAAGCGGATCGCCCATATCTGCTCGGCTTCGCCTGCAGAAAAATACACGTACCATTTTCCGTCGATGAAGTGAATTTCGGGGGCCCAGATGTGGGCACCCATGACCCCGGTTTCGTGTTTTTCCCAGATGACTTTGGGTGTGGCGGTTGAGAGTCCGCCCAGTGTGCGGGCACGGCGGATCTCAATGCGATCATATTCTGGCACGGTTGCGGCGAGGTAATAGTAGCCGTCGCTGTGCAGGAAAACATGGGGATCTGCACGCTGGGGTACGATGGGATTGGTCCAGGTGAAGGCGGGGTGGATACTCGATGTTCCCGCCACTCCAATCGTTTCTGCATTGGCCAGTTGTTCCACTTCGCTCGCAGTGAGCGGTAGCACAGAACCGTGACGGAAGGGAAAGGGAAATGAAAAATCACCAGCGGGTTCAAACTGCCCCGCAGCGAGGTCAGTTGTGGTGAAGGGCTGGTAACCACGCCCCTTTGCGTAGTGATCGAGGATCAGGCCCCAGGTTGCTGGTTTGTCCCCACTTGCCGGTTCGATCTGATAGGCCTGCGGTCCCTCGTAACCCACGAGCTGTGCGAGTGAGAAGTCAGGTTGTTCGACCCAGGGTCCCGCGAGCTGCTCAGCGGACTCCAGGGTGATGGCCTTGTATTTTTCGTCCTTCGTGAAACGATGATAGTTCACTCCGTCGTGCACGATGGTGGTGTCGATGATGGTGGTGGGCTTTTCGATGAAAACAAAAGGTTCGCTGAAGTTCTGAAAATCTGGCGTGCGAACCGCCCAGATCCGGTGTTTCTCAAAATCATCCCGCGCGGTAGTCGAGGCCCAGAAAATCAGATAATCCCCTCTTTCGGCATCATAGATCGCCTCCGGTGCCCAGGCGCAGCCTGCATCCTCGGGAGCGACGCGTACGCGGCGCGGTTCCGACCAGTTCACCAGGTCCTGCGATTGCCAGATGAGCAGGTGTTGACTGCCCTCTCGAACCGCACGCCCCCAGTCCGGGTTGTGATGGATCGACAAATCGGTTGCAATCAGGTAGAACGAATCACCCGAGTGGGAGCGCAGCAGGAAGGGGTCACGTGCACCGCGTTCACCCACATTACTCACAAGTGCAGGCCTTCCGTCATTGAGGGCTTCCCAATTCCGACCGTCACGGCTGAGTGCAAAATAGACCTGCTCCCCCATCGCACCACTCTCTCCCCTGAAGGTGGCAAAGAGGAATCCCTGGGTCGGTTCCGCTCGCGCGAAACTGGACAGGCAGCAGGCAATACACAGGAAGAGTCCGGCTTGCAGGAATTTCCGGGAACAGGATGGTAGGGCAATTTTGAATCGCATGGGTCTTTACAGGGGTTGCGGAACTGCTCGGAGTACAAGGGTCGTCATCTCCGAACGCGAGGGAAAAGCTATTGCTGACATCCCTTCTACGCTCAAAGGCAGGGTTGTTGAACAGTCAAGTGACTCCGGCTGACGGCGTTGTCAAACCGACTCATGCTGTGCCATTGCTGCAGCAGCTGCGGCAGCAAATCCCGTCAATGCTGACAACCGCAACCACCGTGATGGTCGCAGGAGTCATCATGTTCGTGGTCAGGGTTGTCGCAGTTTCCACCGCCGCAGCAACCTCCACCTTCGACATGCGGGTGTCCATGCTCGAGTTCTTCAATGGTGGCGAGGCGAATCTCGCGCACATTCACATCAAAATTCAAGTGTTGATCGGCCAGCGGGTGATTGCCATCGATGGTGACTTCATTGTCCTCAACTTTGACAACACGCACGGCGATCACTCCACCTTCCTGTGTGCGGGCGTGGAATTGCATGCCTGCCTGCACCTCTCCATCCATCCCCTCGAAGCGATCCTTGGGTACCACTTGCACCATCTCGGGACGACTGACCCCGTAGCCCTGTTCGGGCGCGATTCTCACCTTCACGTTGTCACCATTTTCGCGACCCTCCAGTGCTTGTTCGAGACCAGGGATGATGTTGCCGTAGCCCTGCATGTACACAAGGGGGCGTGCGCTGTCGGACTGATCTACTAGATTTCCGTCATCGTCCGTGAGGACATAGTCAATGGAAACCACGGTGCCTTTACTGATATTCATTCGATAGTGGGTGTTGGTGTTGGAAGTCTCTCGCGAGTGTCCATGCTGTACTCGATACACTGCTGCGGTCAAAGCACAATTGTGCGATTTGCAGCATTATTCCTGTATCTGGTCAAGAAATGGGTTGACCCAATGCCTTCGTGGTTGTGGCTGTAGGGTGCAGGACCACGCATCAATTACGGTCCGCTTTCAGGGAGATTTTCAAGCTATGATCACACTCAAAGACATCCGACTCGCTTACGGGGAACGCGTTCTGTTCGACGATATCAACGTAACCATCGGGGCACGCGACCGCATCGCACTGGTGGGTGCTAACGGTTCCGGAAAGTCCACGCTCGTACGAGCCATGATCGGACAGGAGGAAATCGATTCGGGCCATTTTGAAAAACATGGTTTTGTAACCCTGGGATACCTGCCCCAGGATGGCATTGAGACCAGTGGGAAAACGCTCTACGAGGAAGTGGAAACGGCGTTCTCCGACGTTTTGGAACTCGAGAAAAAAATCGACGAGGCACTGGAGCGTACGTACGAACTCGAGCCTGATGATCCTGAGTCCTATGAACTCTACGACCTGATTGGTGAATGGCAGGAACAGCTCGACAATCACGAACCGCAGAAGATGAAGTCCCGCATCGAGCGCACCTTGCAGGGCCTCGGATTTTCCCAGCGTGACCTAACGCGAGACACGGGTGAATTCTCCGGTGGTTGGCAGATGCGCATCGCCCTTGCCAAGCTGTTGCTACAGACGCCCTCCCTGCTGCTGCTC
The DNA here is from genome assembly GCA_040224245.1 of Puniceicoccaceae bacterium. Lineage (NCBI taxonomy): Bacteria > Pseudomonadati > Verrucomicrobiota > Opitutia > Puniceicoccales > Puniceicoccaceae > Puniceicoccaceae bacterium. Next base: position 84,090 of record JBEGIR010000087.1, read on the forward strand.
GACGAACCGACCAATCACCTGGATGTGCTTTCACAGAACTGGCTCGAAAAGTATCTGGCCAATTATCATGGTGCGCTGATGGTGATTTCCCACGACCGTGCATTTTTGAATGCGATCACCAACAAGACATATGAGATCAAGTTCGGGCAACTGAACGTTTACAACGGCAACTACGACTACTACGTCAAAGAAAGTGCAGCCCGTATTGCCAACCAGCGTAAGAAGGCCGAGCAGCAGAAGAAGGAAATTCAAAAGGAGAAGGAACTCATCAACCGTTTTCGCGGTAACGTGAAAAAGGCGGGCATGGTGCAGAGCCGCATCAAGAAACTCGACAAGATCGAGCGGGTGGAAGTCGAACGGGAGGAGAAAAAGATTTTCTTTCGCTTCCCGCCACCACCACCCGCAAGCGCGAAGGTGATTGAACTCAAGGACATCCACAAGGCCTACGGTCCGATCAAGGTGTTTCAGGGATTGAGCTTACGTATTGAAAAGGGAGACCGCATCGCAGTGGTCGGAGTGAACGGAGCCGGAAAATCCACGCTTGCCCGCATCCTCGCAGGCACGGATCCGATTGACAGTGGCACCCGTGAGACTGGTGTGAACACCGTGATCGGATACTTTGCTCAGCAGCAGGCCGAAGAGCTGAATCCGGAGAACACTGTACTCCAGGAGGTGGAAGCGGCGACTGAGGGCAACCTGGATGCCAACCCACGTGCCGCACTTGGGGCCCTTCTGTTCAGCGGAGATGCGCAGCACAAGTCAATCCGCGTGCTTTCAGGAGGGGAGCGCAACCGTGTGGCGCTGGCCAAATTTCTGATGCACCCTGCCAACTGCATCATTCTCGATGAGCCGACGAATCACCTCGATATCAAGTCCAAGGAGGTGCTGCAGGATGCGATCCGGGAGTTTGATGGCACCGTAGTGCTTGTGAGCCACGACCGTTACTTCCTCGATCCCGTGGTCAACAAGGTGCTGGAGGTGCGTCCGGATGGCAGCCGCATGCTCACCTGCAATGTTTCCGAATACATCGCCCGTATCGAACAGGAAGAAGTCGAGAAGACTGAAAAACAGGGATGATCCTGTGCCGTGCTGCCCGAAGAGGGGGGCGCAAAGGGTTTGCAAAGGTATTCGCACTTGGCAGGTTCCAACGCATGCTTCGTAGTTTTTCGGTTTATCGCTACAGGGAACAGGGTGAAGCGACCGGGAACAGAAGTCGGTTTCCTGCTGAAGACTCACCAGTTCTCCATGAGTTTCTCCAGCCAGCGCTGCAGCTTGCGGGCAGCGGGTTCGGTCATTTCATACACTTCCTGTGACCGGTGAAAGTCGAGGATGTCGACCCCACGAATGTCTGGCTTGAGATAGAGGTTCGGCGGGGTGGCCTCAAGACGCTGCTCGATGATGGTGTTTTGCATGACGTCAAACATGCCGATGACCGACGAAAAAAGGCCGGGTTCTTTCGGTCGTTCATTGGATGGAAATCCCATCACATCAATCGCGATCACCACATCACAATCGTTAAGGATATCGTGGGGAACCGGGTTGACCCCGCCGCCGTCGATGAGGATGTGTCCATCGATCTCCACTGGCACAAAAATCCCGGGCAGACACATGCTGGCACGGATCGCAGGGAAAAGCGGTCCCTTTGATAATACAACCTGGGTCGATTTCCAAAAATCGGATGCCACAACGCGCAGTGGAATCTCAAGATCTTCAAAACGTTCGACGCTGGTTTTTTCCTTCAGGGTATCGGTGAAGCGCTTCCCCTTCAGCAATCCGCTGTGTTTAAAACTGAGATCGAGAAATTCGATGGTTCGCAGCGCCTGGGGTTTTTGGAAGAGTTCCCGGAGACCGTCTCCCTTCTCGATGAGCATGCCTTCAAACCACTCCCGAATCTCAAAACCCCTCATGCCCGATGCGTAGAGTGATGCGACAATCGCACCAGCACTGGTTCCACTGATGGCGTGCAGCTCAATGCCCAGGTCATCGATAACTTCCAACATCGGGATGTGCGCAAACCCTCTGGCACCCCCGCCACCCAAGGCTAGTCCGATCTTTTTCATGTGCAGTGACAAGGCTTTTGGTTTTCCTCTTTTTCGATCTGCTCCGCAATCTCGAAACGCACGATCCCGTTGCATCTGCCACTCAAGCTCCATTGATCTGCAGAAAAAACGAAGCGTACCTTTCAAAAGTCTGGACTATCGTTTATGGTGGTGACTCCTTTCAACGAAGCACGCATGCGAAGGTTTATTTCAGACCGGGATTTTTTCAGAAAACGCCGAGTTCGGCTGCGGAACGCAAAAAACCGCAATGCCATGCTGTTCGTGCAGGGGGAGGGGCGCGGACACCTGACTCAGGCCATAGCGGTTTTTCACATGCTCAAGCGCCTCAACTATGAGATTCCAAAGGTAGCGGTGGGTATTCCACGAAACCGTCAGGTACCGCAATACGCCAAGGATCTGTTCGGGGATGCGCTGGTGACGTATCATACGCTCGAGATCATCTACAAACACGGGCGCAAAGTGGATAAGTTGGGCACCATTTTCCGCAATGTGATACGCGCTCCGGGTTACATCCGCTCCCGTCGCATCATTCGCAAATACGTGCGCCAGCACCGACCCGCCTACATTCTCAATTTTTTCGAACCGCTTGCAGCACTTGCGGTTGTTGACCTGTCCTATCCCACCCACCGCATTTCGGTCTCGCATCAGAATCTCTTCATGTTTTCTCCCGAGTTTCCGCTGGAGGGACATTTCATTGATGCCTTTGTCACACGCTTTCTCACACAATTGGCCAATGTGCGAACCGACCACATGATGGTGCTCTCGCTCTACCCCATCGATGCACCCTCCAAGCGTTTTACCATCTGCCCGCCCCTTTTGCGCGAGGAAATCTATAAACTCCAGACGACGCAGGATGAGGATGTACTCGTGTATTTGCTCAACCAGGAGTATCTGAATGAAATTGAAAAACTGGCAGAGCGGCACCCGCAACTGCAGTTTGTCTGCTTCTGCGACCATAAACATGCTGATGCGATTTACCGGGCGCTAACCAATCTGACCATCTGCAAACTCGATGGTTCCCGCTTCATCGAACACATGCGTCACTCGAAGTATGTCGTCACGACGTCCGGATTCGAAACTGTGGCCGAAGCGATCTACATGGGGAAGCGGGTTGTGGCGATCCCGGTGCAGAACCACTACGAGCAGAATTGCAATGGCAGCGATTTGCAGCGAAGCGGTCTTGGTTTCATGCGTGAGAACTATGATTTCCAACTGGATACCATGGCCTTTCCGGACAACGCTCAGCTGACGGGACCCACGCGCACATGGTTTGACCGCAAGGAGGAGATTTTCTTTCGAGTGTTCGACAACCCGTGAACACGGGTTCCAGTCTTACCATCTCAGTTCTTTGCGGATGATGCTGACAATCGCCCGGTTGAATGAAATGAAAATGTAGACAATCGGAACCACGATGGGTCGGAGCACGACTGAGAGCGGCAATCCGACCACAACGCCCAGCACGATGCGAAGCGTGGTGGAGTCGATGACGGTCAGCCAACGGTGGCAGGTCCATGCCAGCAGGGAAACCGCCACCAGGTGAAATCCCGCGTCAATCGACGAATATTTGATGATGCGAATCTTTTTGCGGGCGCTGGTCATGGCAACGGCGCAACTATCGCATTCCTTGTCTTCCAAGTAAAGCGGGTTTGAGAAGAAACCCGCAGCTCAGTGCCGTAACTGGGCAAAATCTGTATGAGCATACAGCAGTTCCGGGCAAAGCCGAACGCGCTGCACACCCTGTCGTTACCACGTTGGAGACTTCGGTTCAGCCTGGAACCATCGGCACAAAGCGCACCGGGTAGACGACCGTGCGTTCCCATCCGCTCTCCGTTCGCACGATGACTTGCAGTTCCTGTTGGCTCTGCCCGACCGGAATGACGAGGCGGGCACCGACCTTCAGTTGCTCCAGAAGGGTCTGGGGAACTTCGGGCGGTGCGGCGGTCACGATGATGCCATCAAACGGTGCTTCCTCTGCCCAACCCGCGTAGCCATCGCCATGGCGCACGGTGATATTGGCGTAGCGGAGTTCCTGCAAAAGCTTGGCCGATGTTGAGGCGAGGGATTCAATCACCTCGATGGTATAGACATGGGTTACCAGTTCGGCAAGGATCGCTGCCTGGTAACCTGAGCCAGTTCCGACTTCGAGAATGCGGTCACCCGGTTCCGGATCGAGCAGCTCCGTCATGTGTGCGACGATGAACGGTTGGGAAATGGTCTGCCCTGCATCAATCGGCAGCGGACGGTCCGTGTAGGCATGGTAGCGATAGGGTTCGCTGACAAAGCGGTGGCGTTCCACCTTGTGCATGGCCTCCAGCACGCGCGGGTGCTCAACTCCCCGGGCGACGATCTGCTGTTTCACCATCGCTGCTCTCATGTTTTGCCAGTTTGGTTCGGAACCTTGGGCCGCAATGCCCACAAACAGGCACATAACGCCTCCGAGGCCAATGCTTCCCTGTAGGATTCCCAATTTCATTGTGACCAAAGTGCAAGATATCCCAAATGGCCGCATTCGCAAATCCTGTTGATACGATTCGCACTTCTCCACCGTTGCGGAATTTGAGAAAATTCCGAATTGATGCAGCGGTTCACTCCGACGTCAGCTTCGGAAGTGACGACTGGCGCTGCTCCAGCTCTTCGATGAAGCGCTCACGATTGCGCGGCGATATCAGAAAACTGCGATGCGCCGTATCGATGCGCACTCTTCGGATTGAGAGCGCGGGCGCCGCGAGCGGATTGAAGGTCGGGGTGACTTGTCGAATGTCCTGCAAGAGGATGTGATCCTCCATGAGTCCACATCGAATGTGCAAACCGCGATCATCCAGTGTGTAGTGACAGGGCAGTGTAAAAGCCGCCATGACCACTGCCATGAAGCAACCTGTGAAAACGGAGATCCAGCCCTCAGCCTCACCCGTCAGTGCCAGGTAAACTCCCATGCCCACAGCTGTGATCGGGGCAAGGATGAGCACAGCGGCGAGCCAGAGGTCAACTTTGGATGGATAGATGGAAGGTTGCATGGTGTGGAGTGGATTGAGGTGAGAGCGTTTGCAGGTTGCGGGTGGATTTTCCCACAAGCATTCGCAGCAAACCACTGGGATTCACAGTCGATCCAGACAGCCTGCCGACAGGCTTCTGATGGTGTGCAACAGGTGCTGCAATGCAATGCAAATGAAAACTGCCAGACCGAAGCCAGGACGTCATAATCTTAGGATGCCGTTGGTTTTGAGGCAGAATCGAATGGATTCCATGCCGTGGAGTCGATAGAATGCATCTCAACAGTTGTGCAAGGGTATCTGGCATAAGCGTCGGCATCCCTCTGCGCTGCAAATTTCCCATCCATGCAACTCCGGTTGCGAACATCGCCCATGTGACTTATACCCCCAAGCTAAAGATTCCATGAAATATTCGATTCTGTTCCTACTGCTGTTATATCATGGCTCTGTCTTCGCGCTAACCCCGCTGACCTTCGAGGAACCCGTGAAACAGCGGGTGTTTGTGCTCACCGATATCACCAACGAGCCGGATGACCAGCAATCGCTGGTGCGGTTTCTGGTCAGCGCAAACGAATACGATGTCGAAGGCATCGTGGCCACAACCTCGACTCACCTGAGGAATCGCACGCGCCAGGACAAGATCCGCGAGCTGGTTGGCAACTATGGCAAGGTGCGCGACAACCTGACGTTGCACGCAAAGGGATATCCCAGTGTCGAGGCATTGCAGGCGGTCATTGCAGAGCACCTGCCGCTCTACAGCATGGAGGGTGTGGGCGAGGGTAAGGATTCGACCGGCTCCGAACTGCTGATTCAGGCCGTGGACCGGGACGATGACCGCCCCCTGTGGGTTTCGGTCTGGGGCGGTGCCAATTGCTTGGCACAGGCGCTATGGAAGGTGAAGCAGACGCGTTCGCAATCCGAGCTGCAGCAGTTTGTGGACAAGCTGCGCATCTACAGCATTTCGGATCAAGACTTCGCGGGTTCCTGGATTCGGCATCAGTTTCCAGGCATTTTTTACATCGTCGACCCCTGCGCCGGAGACAGTTGGAAGGAGTACTACCGTGCCACCTGGACCGGGATTGCGGGCGACCGCTGGTATCGCAATGGACCCAGGGTGGACTTTGAACTTGTGGACAATCCGTGGTTAAAGGAAAACATCGCGGAAAACCATGGTCCTCTCGGGGCGAATTACCCGCCCGCCGAATACATCATGGAAGGGGACACACCGTCGTTTTTTGGCCTGATCCAGAATGGATTGGCTTGGTCACAGAGTCCCAGCTGGGGCGGGTGGGCTGGCAGGTATGAAGCCTTTCAATCCTATGGAGAAGTGGCAAAGATATGGACCTCCACTATCGATACCCAGGATGCGGTGGAGTTGCCCGATGGTCGCGTGGAGGCGTCGAACCAGGCGACCATCTGGCGCTGGCGACGTGCCTATCAGCACGATTTTGCGGCACGCATGGACTGGTGTGTGGCGGATTCCTACACGGGAGCGAACCACCATCCGGTTGTGGTGCTCAATGGAAACGAAGGCAAGGCGCACGCTCTGGGCACTGCAAAGGCTGGGCAGACCGTCAGCCTGTCGGCAAAGGGCAGCAGGGATCCGGATGGTGATCACCTGCGCTACCGCTGGTGGGTGTACCGGGAAGCAGGTGGATTTACGGGTCAACTTGAGCTACCCAACTCCAGTGAGGAAGTTCTCGAATTTGCGATGCCCACCCTCGGTTACGGACAAACCCTGCACCTGATCCTGGAGGTCGTGGACAGTGGCAGCCCGCAGCTCACGAGCTACCGCAGGGTGATTTTGCGTCACCCTTAGCCCGCATTTCTCATGAAGGTATTTGATGTATCGATTGTTGGTAGCGGATTGCCTGGATTCCGCGATTTGCAGTGTATTGATACTCTTTACCGTGTGCATTGCTGGATAATGTCGACATTTCCCCCTTTCCCCCATCGATTCAAAAGTGACCCTGCTCAAGCAGTTGATGGAGTTGCCACGATGCGGTTTTGCTCACGTTGCCTGTAAACGTTCCCATACCAAGTAGAACAGACTCTGCAGCGGATAACTTTCGCTCAAATGGATGCGTATGTGACGGGATTTTCGAACGATTAGTGCTCCGATCTTGAAGAGTTTGAGTCGGATCGTTGCACACTGGGCTTTGGCCAATTCGGTGGCACCAAGGGCCGTAGCGCGGATGTATTGGACAAGCACATAAGCCATGGCGCTGAGCAGGATTCTCCATTGGTTGGCCCACCAGCGATGAGCGCTCGTGCGTGTGCTGAACAACTGCATCTGTTCCTTGATCCGGTTTTCCATCTCCCCACGGGCACAGTAGATTTTGTCGTAGATGTGCTCATTATCACCGTACAGGCTGCTGACGACGAAGCGTGGATTGGCTCCCTTTTCCGAGTGCTCAGCTTTGACGATGATCGGGCGTTTGAGTGTCCAGCTCTTTGCTCCGTAAATGACAGCGCCAAACAAGCGCTGTTTTTCGCCAGTGCGTTCATACTGATCACGGGCACGGTTCAAAAACACCTCAGCTTCGTATTGCAAAACCGGGTTACGGGCCACTCCCACGCAATAATCGATTCGGTGACGGTCGCACCATGTCAGGATGCGATCCCGGCAAAACCCGCTGTCTGCACGGAAAATGATCTGCACTTTCGGCCATGCCTTGCGCAAACGCCTACACAGCAATTTCAGGATCGCTGCGGCATGCTTGGCCGCATCGGTATTGCTCGGGCGAAGATACGCACACAACAGTTGATCGCCACAAAAGACATACAGTGGCAAAAAACAGTAACGGTCATAATACCCGTGGAAAAAGCGTTGCTCTTGCATGCCGTGCACCGGGTTATCAGTGGCGTCAAAATCCAGGATGATTTGTTTTGGGGCCAGCTTGAACGAAGCAATGAACAATTCCACAAACAGTGCATTGATTTGAGCTGCACTGTTGCCGTTGATTCGATTTTCAAACCGACCCAAGGTCGACTTTCCAGCCAACTGTCCGTCTTTGTCGCACAGACTCTGCCACAACGGATCGTTTCTGAGGCTTTCAAAATCATTGGCATCCTCGTAGCCACAAGCCAGTGCGTAGACGCGTTGTTGAACCAGTTGGGTTACGGCATGGTTCACCTTGCCCGCTTGCCGGGGATCGTCGATGCATTTGGCAGCTCTTGGGGTCAATCGCAATCGTTTGTCTGCTTCTCGAACGAACATCATGCCCCCATCTGAGCTGACGGTGCCACCATCAAAACGAGCTTTGATTTTGAGTCCTTTCGAGCTTGTAAAAGCGAATTCTTTCTGGTTAAATTCTGTCATCGCTGGAGTTGTATTTTATTTTTCCTAACCACTGTTTATCAGTGACTTACACTCCATGCGATATTTTTTTGTGAGAAATCCGGG
>JBEGIR010000088.1 GCA_040224245.1 Puniceicoccaceae bacterium
GATAAGTTCGGGGTCCTCCTGACCTTTGGCAGGAACAGGCCCCATCCCTAACAGACCATTTTCGGTGTGATAAATAAATTCACGGCCTTCCGGTACGAAGGCAGCAACTTTTTCGAAAAGGCGAAGCGGCAGCTGGAAACACTCGGTGTTGAAGTGCGCCTCAACCAGACCATCCGCAATATCGAAGAAGAATGCGTCGAGCTGGAGGGGGAAACCATCGCTGCGGCCAACATTCTCTGGGGTGCAGGAGTGGCAGGCAGCCCCTTGGCAAACACACTCGGGGTAAAACTCGACCGGGCCAATCGCATTGAGGTCAACCCTGATCTCAGTGTGCCAGATTTTCCGGAAGTCTTTGCCATCGGCGACCTCGCCAGTCTCGTTGACCGCAACGGGATACGCGTTCCCGGAGTTTCGCCTGCTGCAATGCAAATGGGGCGACATGCGGCAAGTTTGATCGCTGATGAGCTGAAGACTGGCAACGTGCGTCAGCCCACAGAGCGAACCGCCTTTGCCTACTTTGACAAGGGCATGATGGCGACCATCGGTAGATCCCGTGCTGTCGCTCAGATGGGAAAATTGAAGTTTGATGGGTTTCTGGCCTGGCTGGCCTGGTTGGGCGTGCACCTGATCTTCCTCATCGACTTCCGCAACCGGATCGCCGTGCTGCTGCAGTGGTTCTATTCCTACATCAACTACAAGCGTGGAGCACGCATCATCACAGGCATGGATCGCACCTTCCGCATTCGCAACCTCAAGGGCAACCCCCGCCTGCGGGCCGAACGAGAGTCCCAGCAAAAGGATCCACCTTCGGCAATGCCAGTAGTCTGAGCTGTCGTCGCCACACTGGCGTGAGGACCGAAAAATGAATCCATACGGATGATTGCGGTGGTATCCTTTGATACATCCACAACTACGTGAGGAGGTTCTGTATGAAAATTCAACTGCATTGCCTCGTGACCGCTGTCGGAATGCTGACGCTTCACACCGTTGTCGTAGCCGAGTCAGCGTCTGCCCCGTCCATCGCACCCGAATCACAGCCCAAGCAAAGCCTGACTGTCTTCATCGACGATGACCAGGGGGTGTTTTATCCTGAGACGGAGTGGACTCGGGAAAATCTGCTGCAATCTGCCCTGCATCAGGCAAGCCGCCATGAAAGTTCCATCCAGATCAAGGAGCTGCGCTACAACGAAACCGTACCTGATGCAGCCACTGACACCCTTGCCCTTCGCATCCATTCGTGGAGGCGGAGTCACAGCGGATTCTACGAGTTTCGCGCCTTCGCCCACTACTACGACGGAGCAGGGACTCAACACAGCCTGGGCACCTTGACGGGCACCCAATCGAGTCTGAAGGTGTTCACGCGCTTCGATGAGCGCGATGCCTTTGAAGAAGTCGTCGAGATGGCCTTCCGGCAGGCCTTCCGGAAAATCGAACGCTTCACATCCAACCCAACCTGAGGTCATTCAGGTTTTCCCGCACGCGAAATCACGATTTCCCGTGACGGGCTATATACCCCAACAGCCGCCTTGCCTGCCCTGACACCCGTTGGGCCGGGCATCGCGGCTGACATGTTTTCGAAAAACGACTGGGGAATCCGACCCACGGTTCACCCGACTTCCGCATTCCTTCGACGGCGCTGCCGACTGCCCAGCGGCACTACACCAAGCATTGCAATTTCCACGCAAGCCGCTGAAGATAAAACCCGTTTGCAGGTTCGGTCCGCATCCTGCAGCATGGAAACCACTGCCATCCACTCGACGGTCCCATCATGAATTCCTTCCGGCTGATCTTGCTGCTCCTCTCGCCTTTGCTCTCCATTGCGCCAAGCAAGGCTTCCGCCGAACTCCGGGTTCTGGCTGCCGCCAGCCTCTCCGATGCCTTGCAGGGGGTCGGGGAACACTACACGGAAACCACGGGAGAATCCGTCCGTTTCAGCTTTGGTTCCTCTGGAGCGTTGGCGCGGCAAATCCGCGAAGGAGTTCCCGCCGATGTGTTTGTCTCAGCGGATGCACTGCACATGGATCAGCTGGAGTCCGAAGCACTGCTGCTGGACGGGAGCCGCCGCACGATATTGCGCAACGCGCTTGTACTCATTGTCGATGCACGGCAGGGGCCGACGATTGCCAGTCTGCAGGATCTCACGGGGGCCGCAATTCGACGCCTTGCGGTGGGCGAACCCGCAACTGTGCCGGCCGGCACCTACGCCAAAACCATTTTGGAGCAGGCCGGTCTTTGGGCTGTGCTGGAACCCAAAATCGTTCCGCTTCACAACGTTCGCTCGGTGCTGGCTGCTGTGGAAGCGGGCAACGCTGACGCTGGCTTTGTCTACCGGACCGATGCCCTGATCTCCAGTCGGGTGACCATTGCGGTCTCCATTCCCACCCAAACGGGTCCGGACATTCGCTATCCTGCAGCTGTCTTGCAGCAGTCGACCCAAACGCGAGCAGCACAGGCATTTGTGGACTACCTCATCAGCCCCGATGCGCAACGCATTTTCGAACGCTACGGCTTTCTGCCCGGGCATTGACACATGCACGCGCTATTCGAAATCACGCTTTTTACACTGGGCATTGCCCTGTTGAGCACCCTGCTCATCCTTCCAGGTGGCATCGCTCTGGGTTGGCTGCTCGCACATCGCCAGTGGCCGGGTAAAGTGCTCGTGGAAACCCTCGTCACACTTCCCCTGGTCATTCCTCCCGTGGCGACCGGACTGATCCTGCTGAAGCTCTTCGGACGCAGGGGGCCGATCGGCGCATTTCTGGAGCAGGCCCTGGGGGTGGAAATTGTCTTCACCTGGAAAGCGGTGGTCCTGGCCACTGCCGTGATGGCCTTTCCCCTGATGGTCCGCGCTGCACGCGTTGCCTTTGAGGAGGTCAACCCTCGCCTGATCGAAGCAGCGCGAACACTGGGGGCTGACAGGTTGGATGCGTTTTTGACCGTGACCCTTCCACTAGCAAAACGCGGTCTGCTGGCTGGCACCGTGCTCTCCTTTGCCCGTTCCCTTGGGGAGTTCGGTGCAACCGTGATGCTCGCAGGCATGATCCCCGGTAAAACCATCACGCTCGCACTGGGAATTTATCACGAGGTGCAACTGGGTCGGGACGAGCGCGCTTTGGGTCTGCTGTTGATCTCCACCAGTCTCGCCTTTCTCGCCGTATGGGCGAGCGAACACCTGCTCCGGAGGAGGCATGCATGAACGATACTGACACGATCTCCGGTATCCAGATCCAGCTCGAGTTGGAGTATCCCGGGTTTCGCCTGGATGTGGACATGCAGCTGCCCGGGCGCGGCGTTTCCGCCTTCTTTGGCCCCTCCGGCTGTGGCAAGACCACCTTGCTTCGCATCCTCGCTGGATTGGAGCGCCGTGCGACCGGACGCATAGTTATCGGTGATGACCTGTGGATGGACAGCACGGCAAGGACGTTTGTACCCACCCACCAGCGTAGCATTGGCTATGTGTTTCAAGATGCCCAACTCTTTCCCCATTTGTCCGTTTCTGAAAACCTTGACTACGGACAGCGACGGGCACTGGCACGTGGTCGGAATCTTCCAGTTGACCGCTCCAGCACGATTGAACTGCTGGGCATAGGCGGATTGTTGCAGCGTAACCCGGAAACCCTGTCCGGTGGAGAACGGCAACGCGTTGCCATCGCGCGTGCGTTACTTGCGGGTCCACGTCTGCTGCTGCTTGACGAACCCCTTGCATCTCTGGATCTCGACCGGAAACGGGAGGTTTTACCCTACCTGGAGCGCCTGCACCAAAGCCTGCAGATCCCGGTGCTGCTCGTCAGTCACGCTCTGGAGGAAATCGTACGCATCGCGGATCACTTGAGTCTGATTCGGGATGGCCGGATGGTGGCAAGCGGACCGCTGCTGCAGATTCTCAGCCGCATGGATCTACCGGAGGTTCGCTCCCACGACATGGGAGTGGTTCTGGAAGGGATCGTGACCGGCAACGATGAAGCCTTTGGTCTGGTGGTGGTGAGCGCCCCTGGAGTTCAGCTGGTAGTGCCACACGCCCCGATGCCACTTCACAGCGTGATCCGCCTGCAAATTCTTCCCGGCGATGTCAGTCTCACGCTTGAGCCAACACCGCTAAGTAGTGTGCTCAACCAGATTCCAGCCTGCATTCAGTCCATTGAATCTGCACATGGCAGTGCCCATGTGCAGGTATTGCTCGACGCAGGAGGCTCGCCACTGATCGCGCGCATCACCCGTCGATCCTGTGAACGGCTGTCATTGAAGCCCGGACAAGCACTCTGGGCCCACATCAAAGCAGTCGCAGTCGTGGTATGATAATGTGCAGTAGCGAACTCGCACCTGCCGATTGCACGGCACTCAATACGCTCCGCTGCCCTGTCCTTGTTTACCAGTCTTAAACTCCTCGATGATTGCGATCGCGGCAGAGAGTCCGAGGCGATCTGCACCCGCATCGATCAGGGCAAGCGCATCGGTGAGATTGCGGATGCCGCCAGCAGCCTTCAGTTGGATGTTTTCTCGTCGGTTTGCTTTCCAAAGTGCAATGGTTTCGACTGTAGCTCCAGCACTTCCAAATCCAGTCGAGGTCTTGATAAAATCGACCTCGGCCGCCTCGCAAATGCGCAGAGCATCCAGCTGGAGCGACTCCGACAGGTAGCAAGTCTCAACGATCACCTTGAGTAGCACCCCCATGTCGTGAGCGGTCTGCGACAGCTGCTTCAGCTCTGATTCCACGAAGATCGAATTGCCCGCAATCAGCTCTGCATAGTTGGCAACTACATCGACCTCATCCGCACCATTTTTCGCGGCTTCCCGAATCTCTGCAGCTTTTGCCGCAGTCGAAAATCGGCCAGATGGAAACCCCGCAACCGTGCCCACCTTCACGCCCGTCCCTGCAAGCACGTCGCTGGCGAGCTTGACGCTGGTGGGATACAACATCACCGAATAGGCCTTCACAGCCGTAGCGTCTGCACACAGCTGGCGAATGTCGGAGACCGTAGCGTCCAATCGAAGATTCGTCGCATCAAAATATCGGGCAAGCGATTCAGGTGTCATGCGGGCATTCTACAAATTCGCTGCTTGAATTGAAAAGCCTGGAATCGGATGCCTTGTCGGATTTCCACACTTGACCACCTGCATACCCCCTCAGATGTGCATTGAATGATCCTCAAGGTAAGCTTCAATCGCGGCCATGCGCGGCATCGCCGGAGCCGTTCCCGGCTGGGTAACAGAAAGCCCAGCCACCACAACACCATAGCGAATTGCACGATCCAGATCCTGCCCATACTTCACCCATCCTGCGGAAAATCCCCCCACAAACGCATCGCCTGCGCCTGTGGTATCCACCACTTCGATGTCATCCAGCGGCAAAAACGATGCACAGCGATCCACTGTTGACAGAAAGGCACCCCGAGCGCCCAGCGTGAGAATCACTGTCGGCACCTGCAGCCGTCGGCAAAGCGTGTGTAGTTCGGCACTCGTGAGTTGTTCGAGCGTCGTGTCGTTCAGGGATGCAAACTCTTCAGGATGCAATAATTTCAGCAGCCGCACAAACTCCGTTTCATTGGGGATCAACACATCGACCCACTGCAGAATCGCCAGTGGAAAATCATCGCGCATCGGAGCCGGATTGAGCACCGTACAGGCTCCCATTTCGCGACCACGGCGCATGGCCGTGATGGAGGCCTCAAGGTGAGTCTCCAGTTGGGTCACCACGATCCCTGCTGCATCCGGAAGTCGTTCAGAAACCACAGCCTCTGTCATCGCATCGCTGGCTCCCACGGAAACCACGATTTCATTCTGTCCATCTGCATTTACCAAAATGGCAGCCGCACCGGTTGAGCGCCGGGTATCGTGCAACCAGCGCGCATCCACTCCTTCGGCCTCATGAAATTGAGTTGCCACTTCCGCAAATGCATCGCCACCCACTGCCCCTACAAAAACCACTTCACCTCCCGACCGCCGCGCGGCAATCGCCTGATTCGATCCCTTGCCACCTGGTCCCGTCGCAAAATTGCCGATCACCGTTTCTCCGGGGCTGGGAAACTGGCGGGTGAAAAACGTGAGATCCTGGACGTAGCTTCCAACGACAACGATTGCGCTCTGCATGATGATTGAAGGCTAAGAAAAACAGGGAGCTGGCACAAGCGGGAATCCCGCTTCAAGGAGTGCAAATGCAACGCAAGATTCTTGCCGACTCAGCATTGCATCCGGACCAGGAATTTCTAAGCTGCATTGTGGTCATGCGAATTCGTCATCTCCTTCAATGCTGCGCACCTGTGCTTCTGGGCAATCCGATCCTGCTTTCACTGTGCCATGCGATCACGATTGAGCTGCAGCGGCCTTCCGACCAACCCGAGGCGTTCTTTTTTCAGGCCAACCACTGGTCCCCTTTTTTTACGGAACTCAACGTGCTCGAACTGAGTGGAACCCTAAGCGATGAGCGGGTTTCATTTCTCCTGTTACGCGTCAACGACCAGCTCTTTCCCCTTGGACCTGACGAAGGTCAATTCAACACTCGGATTCAACTTGACCCCGGACCCAACCACATTCAGGTGGAATCCAATCTGCGTCACCTTCAAACGGCTGAGCAGACTGTGTATCGCGTGGAGCCCGCGCGTTTGTTGGAAATCAAAGAACAGGTAATGGGGGGTGCGGCATCATCGGTAAACTGGCAGCACTCCGAAAAAGACCAACCTGAAGTCATGCGCGTGCAACTGCGCTCGCCCATGATTCAAGTGACCGGGATTCGTGGAACCGAACCCGTCGTGGAACTCAAGGTGAAGGACCCCTACAACAATACGCTCCCCGTGGAACTCATCGGGGATCGCGAATTCACCGTCGCCTACACGGCAAGGGAACGAAGCACCTACCTCGATTTCATCTCTTCACTCAACAACCGTGAGCTGCGCCGTGAACGGCTGCAACTCGAACTCGAGGGTCTGATACAGCTGGCGCCTTCCACACCTGAAAACCCGGATGGTTGGAGCCTGTGGAACCCCAAGACCAACACCGCCCGCGTTCAACTTGATACGTTTACCCTTGCCGGTTCGCTCTTCGCCGTCTCCGAGGGGGAAGTGGAAATCGTGATGGGAGTTGATGTCATGAAGGTCCCGGTGGTCAACCACCAGTTCGAGGCACAACTCCCCTTGCGTCACAACCAGCTCAACCGTGGACGGGTGAGGGTTACGCTCAACAACCAGTCTTTTTTTGAATCCTTTCAAATTGAGCAACGGGAACCCGTCGTCAACGTCGGGGGATTGCAGCGTTTCCAGATCGATGGCAGTGTATTGGTTCCTGAAACACCCCTGGAGGTTCGACCAGGCAGCACACTGCGGCTGCCACGCGGAGTATTGCGCCTGTTCGGAAATGCACAGTTTGAGGGAAACCTGCGACTGGTGCTCGAACGCAGTCCAGATGGAACTTCCATCGTGATCAGTGAATCCACCGGTCCCTTTGAAATCCATATTCCGCTCGAACCCGGTGAAGCGGGCTACCATCTGTTGCTCGAAGGGGGTGGTTTTTCGCGTCCCTACTATTCCTTCCATGCAGAGGTGCAGGAAGCCATCAAGGTGGATGCCGTAAACTACCTGCCCTATCGCAGTGGATTGATCGAACTGACACGACCCGAGCTGCTGCTGCGCGGTCGGGTGATGGGTGTACAGCGTGGATTGATGCAGCTGGAGTTAGGTGATGTGGTACAGTCGATTCCCGTGTTGCAGGAGCGTTTTGAAATGGATCAGGCATTACCGGTACCGGAGGGGTGCGATCACTTCAAGCTCAGCCTGCAGGCAGGGGAGCTGACCCTGGAGAAACAGTTTGAAATCCAACTCGCGGGCGAAGATCCAGTTGTTCCGGCAACGACTGTACCTTCGGAAAGCCCAGCCGCCCCCGTATCCGAAGCCGTTGATGGTGCTCCAGAGACTCCGGCGACAGCTGACACCTGACTTGAGGCATGATCCTGCTCAGTCGCACTGCCCACCGCCCAAACTGTCCGGCGGCTGAGTGAGCCAATCCTGCTGCCAAACGCGCTGTCGGGTTGCCGCATCCATGTTTGCTCCCGTGAGGATGACGAGCACCCGCCGGGGTTGCTTTTGACGCATCAACCACTGCCAGGCACCCTCCATGCCCAATGCCGCAGTAGGCTCGATTTGCAGCTTTAATAAATGGGTCAGCCACTGCGTCCAGTAAGCGATTCGTGCTTCCGAACACATGAAAAACTCATCCAGTCGTTGGAGGAACGGGAAGGTGCGCTCCCCCACTGATAGCGTGCGGGCACCGTCTGCAACCGTGTTTGGAGTCTGCTCCAGCGCAATGATGCGTCCCTGTTTTCGGGACTGAAACGCGTCGCTGGCTGCCGCAGGTTCGGCACCCACCACTTGTGCACCCGGGCACAATGCCCGTGTTGTCACGAGTGTGCCTGCAAGCAACCCCCCTCCACCACAGGGAGCCACCACCGCATGCACGGAGTCCAGAACATCGAGAGCTTCGGCTGCTGCCGTTCCCTGCCCCGCCATCACCCACTCATGATTGTAGGGAGGGATCCAGAACACACCATCCGACTCTGCTTCCCTGGCTGCCGTCGCATCCACTGCGGTTCGGGTGGGCAGCAGCACCAGCTCGGCACCGTAGTGGCGCGTGCCCTGTTGCTTCACTTGCGAGGTGGCTTCCGGCATGTAAACAGTGCAAGGCACTCCGTGCTCCCGGCATGCCCATGCCACCGCCTGGGCGTGATTTCCAGAGCTGTTGGCAATCACGCGCTCCGGGAATCTACCAATAAATTCCCGATAACACCGCAAGGCGTTGAGCGCACCCCTCGCCTTAAACGCACCCACTTTCTGCAACCCTTCTGCTTTAAAGAAGATCTCGTGTCCCAGCCATTGATTCAAGGTTTTGGAACTGAGGATGGGAGTCGCGTGCACGTCATCGGCCAGGCGACGACGCGCTGCAAGAATGGCAAAATGATTCAATGTTTCCATGAAAGCATGGTGACAATCGATGCACCTGCTCCATGGAATGAAACTCCATGCTTGATTACAATTGCGATTTTGCGCGCAATGCAGCGACCTCACCCTGCCGCGCATAGTCAGCTGCTTCTCCCAAGATGCGCGCTGCTTCCTGTGGTGAGTGAAATCCCATCGAATTTTCCGCTGCAATGAAATCCAGTCGCCACTGCGCCTTGCGTTGGAAATCAAGGGCTTCCGCAAGGGCTTCCTGCGAAACTCCGGCATCCTTGGCTTCCTGAACGGCGTCGAGCAAATCCATCAGCGCCTCACCTCCGCGCTGCAACAGATCAAAATTTCGCTGCTGTATGGTATCGACTCGCGCGAGAATTTCTTGCTCGGGAACATTGTGACAGGTCTGACAGGCGCGGTTCACGTTGAGCAGGGGGCTGCGCACCCAGTGATCCGATACCTTGGTCGCTCCGTCCCGCATGTAGGGCATGTGGCAATCGGCACAGGAGACTCCGCTTCGCGCGTGAATGCCCGTGCTCCAAAGTTCAAATTCCGGGTGCTGGGCCTTCAGGATCTTGGCACCACTCTCCGCGTGCACATAGTCGTAGAACTGCCGCCCGTCCGAGTATTGGGTTTCATCCCAATGTTGTTCCTGCGCTTCGACGGTCAAGCCTTTGCTCCAAGGGAACTCGAGCGGCATTTCCGTGCCGCAGTAGTACTCCACGTGGCACTGTGCGCAGACAAAGGAACGCATCTCCGAACGTGAGGCAAACACGTTCGCATCGTAGGGTTCCTTGCGGTCTCCTTTGCGCCAGCGTTGGATGGAGGGCATGGCGGGCACTTCTGCTTCGGATTCCGCCAATGCACGAATGCCGTTGATGAATCCGGGACGGGTGACGCGAAGCTCCAGGGTATCCGGATCGTGGCAGTCCACACAGGAAACCGGATGCGCCGCTCCAAGATCATGCAGCATCTTATTAGCTTCCTGATATTTCAACTTGTGCGAGCGCTCAAATCCCAGCATGGCATCCCCATCGCCCAACTCACGATAGAGCGGCATGACCGACGCATGGCAGTGCAGGCAGGATCCACTCTGCGGTTTTTCAATGCGCTCGGTGGTCTCTTGATCGTGCAACATGTAGGCATGGCCGCGCCGATCCCGGTAGTCGATGGAGAACGCATAGCCCAAAAACATGCGTTTGAGCCAGGGATCGCGCTCAATCTTCTGCTCGGGCAGGGCCTCGCTGCCGCCATGGCCTCCAAAGCGGGTGCGCGTACTCTCAGCGGTGAGCAGGTAGGAGTCATACTGGCGCGGCCAGTTCACGCCCCACACGGCGGGATCCACTGTGTCTTCTGTAACCTCGACCAGGCGCACGTAGGGGTTGGCTGCCTCGGCCTTGCGCTCAAAAATGTTGATCAACAAGGCAGTGCTGGAGGCAAGGGCCACCGCGACAAGAAAAAACGCTGCGGTGTAGATCAGGATGGGTTTGGAGTTTGGCGTGTTCATGGTTTTAATTCCTTGGCTGAAGTTTCGATCTGAGGATCCCAGCGGCCCATGCCGACGGCATCTCCATGCCCGACAGATCGGTGGCAGTGCACACAGCTCACGGCATCCTCCGCGTGGGATGCTCCATGCACCATGTCACCGATCAGGGATTCGTGGCAGTCCACGCAGTTCTGTTGAAGGATGCGCGCGTTTTTGGGTTTGATGATGATGGGTTCGGGGTGATCCTGAAAGGTAAAGGCCTTGGAGTGGAAGTATCCGTTTTCCGCCTTGGCGATGTATTTGCCAATGAAATCATGGGGCAGGTGACAGTCCACACAGGTGGCAACCGTGTGGTGCGAGCTTTTGAGCCAGGAATCATACTGTGGATCCATGATGTGGCAGTTCTTGCAGGCCGCCGGGTCCTTGCTGAAATACGAGAGTCCTTCTGCGTATTGAAAGGTGTACGATCCCACTCCGGCCGTTGCGCCGAGCAAGACTACCAAAACAAAACCCGCCAGGGTCAGGGGAATTTTAAAGGAACGGGATGATCGGGGTTGGTTCATGTCAGGAGTTTCAAGTGTGGGGGCTGTCGTTCGGAAGTTCGGAGGTATTCGGGGCCTCAGTTTCTGTCGGTGTTCCCTGGGAAACCGTCTCCGCTTGCCAGAGTAGCGGACCCATTTTCACCAGCCAAATCCCAACAGAGAGGATCAATGCAACAGCAGCAAAGAACAGATTCGCCTCTCTGAGCTGGGTCCATAAATCGGCAGAAATTCGAAGCACTGCAGCAACAGGCAGCAACATTCCAATGGCGACGATCCACAAGTGCCAGCCCGCAGTCTGGTGCACGACTCCACCGTGTCCGCAGGTCACGCGGATGGAAACAATGAACAGGATCAAGGACACACCGCCAACCGCAAGCAGATGGTAGAGTCCCAAACGAAGGGCTGGAGATAGCAACGGAGCCATCGAACCGAGCAACAGGCTGATCATGCCCAGTGTCAGACCCCAGGCCATCGCGCCGTGGCATTCGGGTTCCCGCACCCAAAGCGGAATTTCTTTCACTGCATATGCAATCACGGCAATGGCAGCGATCAGGGAACCCCAGAATTCGTGGCTGGCTTTCAGGAGATACCCGAGCAGACTCACCAGCACAGCCGCGATTGCCCAGCGGGCAGGACGCACCCACCCGACAGGTAGCGTGCGGGATTCCGGAAAGCTGTGTGGGGCAGGTCCTCCCATGATTTTGGGAAAGAAAAATGGGGCAACCCCCAGGATCAAGAGTGTCGGAAAGGCTTCATACATCAATACCCGCGATGTGACATAGGCACCGCTCCACGCTTCACCCATATTCCAGGCAATCACACGCAGGGCCAACGCACACCAAAGGGAAAGCAGTCCCGCTGCGACCAGGATGAATCCCGGCGGTGGACAATCGGTGCGACGGCGCAGGTTCAGGGCAGCGCTCACTGGAATCAGAGTCCACAGTGCCAGCGATATCCCGTCTCCCCAGGCAATCGCATTGGCAAAATAGGCAATCTGAGACCCCAGCCAAAGTAACATGACGATGATGAATTGGGGTGCACTCAGCCCTTTCACCCCGATCAGTCGTGGATAGGCGGTACAAAAGAATCCGATCACCGCACCTCCCACAAATCCAAGCATCAAGGTGCGCGCATGCATCAGTGAAGGATACACCGTCACCCATCCCCAGGAGTGCAGTGGCCATAGGCTCACACTCAGGATCGCGATGAGCATGCCCATCGGAAAGAGGACACGGAAGGGTTCGCTCAGGATCAGTTGTCGCAGGGAGGGATTCATTCGATACAGGGAAACACAGGTCCGTCTTATTCGTGCTGGGTCGCACAACGGCGAAGCGAAGATTCGTCGCGTACCCACCATCGTTTGCCATTCTCCGATATCCAGCCCGATTTCTTGAATTGTTGCAGGGTGCGCGAAAAGGTTTCACTCGTTACACCCAGCTGGGATGCAATGTTCTTCTTTTTCACTTTCAACTCAAACTGCTCGCCCCCCTCCGCAGCGCACTGCTCCAGAATCCAGTCGGCAAGCCGACCATCCGCTTGCTGGAAACGCTGACGCTCGAGTTTACCCACAAGAAACTTCAAATGCAAACTCATCGAGGCGATGATGCGTAGCGAGAGATCTGGAATGCGATGCACAAGCTCGCGCAGTTTTTCACTTTCCACACAGATCACCTGACTCGATTCCACCGCCGAGGCACTGACGGGATACTCCAGCGTGCCCGATAGCGCGATCTCCGCAAACGACTCAAGTTGACGGAAGACGTGCACCACCTGCTCCCGACCATCCGCAAGCACACGGTGTACTTTGATCGCTCCGTTGTGCACGATAAAAAACCCCGCAGCCGGATCGCCCCGGTGGAACAGATATTCGTCCTTCGACAGCGAACGAAGCGAGCATACCTGCGCCAATTCCTGGATATCGGAAGGCTTCAATTCCGAAGCAAACACGCTCTTGCTCAGCGTGTAGGCAATCATGTCCTGTCGGTAGGCTGTGTCCATATGGGATCAAGTGAGCGGCCTGTGCGGTCGCCATATTCTGAGGGCAAAGATAACACAAGCGCACGCAGATTTCCGAGTCCTTTCCGGCGTTCTCTTGATCCAAATCAAGGATTTTAAGGGTTTTTTCTGCTACGCTTTGTCCATGCCACACAACACCCACATTGACGTTCGCCCCATCCTCGCGCAGGGGGGTTGCCCATTTGATACTGTGCTCGAAGCTGGAAAAACAATGCAGGAGGCAGATACCCTGACCCTGCTTGCGCCCTTCAACCCTGTTCCCATTTACGAAGCCCTTGCTGGCATCGGCATCGAATTTGTCTCTGTTCATCGTGATGAAGCGGGCGATTTCACGGTTGATTTCTGCTTCAAACCCCTAAAGGAACGCGCACTCTCGCTCGATCTCGATCTGACCCACCTGGAACCACCTCAACCGATGATGCGCATTGCCGAAGAGGTGGCACAGGCAAAGGGCGGACAAACCCTGCAGTTTCGCACCCGTTTCAAACCCGTTCACATGCTGCATTCACTCGACGCCGACAGCACGCGCCATGCCTGTGAGGAACAGGAGGATGGCACATGGCTCACGCGCATCCTCAAGAGTGAGGTCGTTCGCTGCGAGCATTGATTCCAGTGAAGCCTGTACCTTGCACCGGCCCTGGGTCATTCTGATCCATCATGAATCGCAACGTCACCGATCCGCAACCTCTGCTGTTCTTCTGCTGGCTGTCACTTGGTATGGCAAGTCTGCTGGGGTCGATTCTGATGCTGCTGATGCAGCCGGAGCTGCTCATCGGGCACGCTGCGATGGCACCTCCAGTAGTCGCATGGACGCATCTGGTCATGCTCGGATGGCTGGGATCGCTGTTTTTTGCGGCGGGCTATCAACTCACCCCCGTTGTCACGCTCAACCCGCTCGCCAGCCGATGGATGTCGCGCATTCACTTCGCGCTGCACCTCATCGGCGTACCCGTGATGGTGGTGGCATTCGAAACCGGTCGCTATGCATGGCTCGCGGCGAGTGGAAGTGCGGTCATTCTGGGATTTGTGCTCTTTGCCATAAACGCTTTGCTCAGCGCGGGTCCGAGCTCCCGCTGGAATCACGTCAGCCTCCCCTGGTTTGCAGCGATATTCTGGATGCTGGCAGGTGCGCTGCTCGCCCTCATGGCAGTGTTCATGCGCCTGGGATGGATGGAAAGTGGGAATTTTCAGAATGTGCTGGGTCTGCACATTCACACCATGATCGGGGGCTTCTTTCTGCAACTGCTCATCGCCGCAGCTTCCAAGCTGGTGCCCATGTTCATGCTCAGCCCGGAAAAACCGCAGCACGGTACCTGGATCGCCACTATTCTGCTCAATGGAGTGCTCTTCGGTGCTCATTTTCGCATGGGTGAACATTCCCCTCTCCAACGACAGATGCTCATGATCGGTGCCCTGCTCGCACTGCTCGCCTATGGCGGCCAGCTCATCTACTTTGCTCGCAAAAAGCGTCGGCGTTGGGATGCAGGCATGACACTGTTTTACGCTGCCCACCTGATCCTGCTGCCTGCCTGGTGGTATGGATACCAATTTCACCTTGAAAGCAACGGAGCATCCAACCCGGACTTGCTGCGATACTCCGTATTTCTCACCTCCTTGCTCGTCTTCACGGGCTGCATTCTGGGCATGGCACAAAAGATCGTGCCCTTCATGCTCTGGCACCACCTCTACTCCCAATACCTCGGCAGAGCGAAAGTTCCCCAGACTCTCGAGCTTCTCAGTGCCTGGACGCTCTGGCCCATCGCCTGGTGCTGGGGTGTTGCGTCCCTGATGTTCCTGCTCGCCTTCGCGCTGCACTCCATGCTCCTGATCCAGCTCGGTGCCGCTGCCTTACTCACTGCCTTTGCGCTGATGCTTTGCAATGCCCCGACCATTCGATCCCACTGGCGCTCTCCAAAAATTTCTCCATTTGGAGCTTCCTAAACACAAAGCCTCCACGCGTTCCCACCTTGCACCTATTCCACCATGAAAGTCAGCGAAACCACCCTTTCCAAAGTTGAAACCGCACTCACCCAACTCATCGATCCCGAGGTTGGCATGAACGTGGTCGACCTCGGCCTGCTCTACGAAGTGAGCGAGGATGGCAACCAACTCTTTGTCGACCTCATCCCCACCACTGCTGGCTGCCCGCTGCTCGAAGCCCTCACCGCCGGTGCGCGCGCCCTGCTGACCCCCGCCTTCCCCGAGAGCGACATCCAGATCCGCTGGCGCCTCGACGTCGATTGGACCCCCGACCGCATCCGCCAGGGGTAGTAAGGCTCGAGAATGCCCACACATTTCCCCGATGCAAGTCGACGTTGCTCAGAACTGAATCATCTTCGAAATCCAGCTCGACCGCCACCTCTGTTTTTGGGGGAGTCACTGTGGCCTGTCATGGAAACAAGCGTTGTCCGCGAGACTCGAGCAGATCGTGCAGTTTGCCATAGTCAAGATCCTGCACCGCCACATTCTGATCCATGGCAAGATGTGCTATCACTGCAGCGGACTGCCCAAGCACCATAAACACTGGCTCCATGCGGATGGAACCAAATCCGATGTGACTGGAACTCACGCAGACCGGAACGATCAAATTGGTGCATTCACTGCGTTTGGGTACGACGGATCGATAACTGATCGGGTAAGGGCTATCGACATGCGCCTGCACGTTGCCCTCATTCTGCACGTAGCCATTTGCATCTACATATCGCTGCACATGATGCGAATCCATGCCATAGGCTCCCATCCCAACGGAATCTTCCACCGTTTCCAAACCCTCACAGTGGTGCTGAGTCATCACAACCTCACTGATCATGCGCCGCGCCTCACGGATATAGAGTTGCTGCTGCCACCCATCTTCCCGTTCATATTCATCCTTGCAAGTGCCCCAGCGCGAGACTTCCCCTCGAATCTTTGCGGGGATGCGTGGGTGGTTTGCCAACGTCCACATCAATCCTTGCTGGTAGCTCCGATGTGCTTCCACAATGCGCTGACGCTCCTCATAACTTGCCTCGGGATAATCAAAATTCTGTCCGATAAAATCGGTGGAAAAGCCATCGCAGTTATTGGTATCTGTTTTCCGATTGGGCATTGCTGAGTTGATCCAGGGGATTCGGTCATAGCCTGCTTCGTAGTTGCGAAAGAGTAATTCGTAATTCAACTCGTCGTAATCCTCTGGCTTAGCAAAGGGAATACGGTTTTCCGGGTGATCCGTCAGAGTCATGCGAAAACAGTAAGCCTGGATGCCGCGATCCCCCTGACCCTGAACACCGGGTTTGCCACCCTCAACGATGTATGGCAACAAGCCACTCGACGCATCCCCGGGGATGCGAAAGGGATCGACCTTCGGCATGAAATTATGGTTGCGTCCATTGGTCGAGAGTCCTCGACGCAGGGTGGGATAAAAATGGTTGGCTTGCACGCCATTGAGCGTCTCCCCATACTGATCACTCGATTCGCGACCAACTGCATAACTCACACCAGCGGCAGCCATGAGATCACCCTCATAAGTCGCATCGACAAACACAGAACCACGATACGACTCACCGGAGTCCATGGTGATCGACTGGATGCGCCCCTGTTGCATGCTGACTCCGCTGTCCCGATTGAGCCGCTGATTGCGCACGACCCTCACGTCAGTCCCGGCCAGCAACACATCAAATACGTTCAGCGCTGCCTTCGGTTCAAATGTCCACTGGGTCTCCTCACCCGCTTCAGTTCGAGTCTGCCCGCCATCCCTGTAGTCAGACTGCTTCTGCCATTTCCAGTTTTCCGGGTCATCGTAATACTTGCGGATGCCTTGATAAAACTCACGGGCAATGCCTCCTATGGCCTGTTTGTTGCCAATATCAGTCTGTCCCAAACCTCCTGTGGACAATCCTCCGAGGCGGGAGGTAGGTTCAATCAACACCACCGATTTCCCCAGCCTTGAGGCTTCGACTGCAGTGGCGATCCCCGCTGAAGTCCCTCCATATACCACCAGATCAAAGGATTTGCTGTGTAGGCTCGCAGTGATCCCAAAGGTGCACCAAACCAGGATTTTGAATGCGGATACAAATGAATTCATGTTTGTGATTTTACTTGTTCGCATCCGTGACACCTCTACCGAGCCTTCTGACTAAAAAATAAATTCCAGCACGAGGATTGGCAACGGCGTTGGCTCCGCAATGTGAGTTTCGCTCGCTGCGGTTCATTCGATTCAAAAAGGATCGTGTTGTTTCAGAATCGAGGGTCAGGTGCACCCGCTGTTGAGTTCGGTGATCCCGCTCATCTTCATTGGATTCAGAGTGATCCGACTCCAGATTTCTACTTCACTATGCTGCGCCTTGCGTTCAAAACCGCATTCCTTAAGATGCGGCCCTAGATGATTCACCCGCTCACACATGCCCGCTTCATGGGTTCCCGCCAAGGGAACATTCGACGCTTGAGCGGTTTTCGCAAGGGACACCGGGTGCCAGAAGATCATTTCGATGCGGCTCGCGAGTTTGTGCGCAAAATCGGGAGCGAGCAGGTTCGCACCCAGGCAGAACAGCTGCATGCCGCTTTGCGCGCGACCTTTGCCTACAAGCGTAGGGAGCTGACCTATGTGTGTGAAACCGGGGTGGCTGCCCTGAAGACTCCGGCGTTCGAGGTCAACATCGAGGTGGATCAGGCCGCAACCGATCCCGCCTGCTATAGCCTGAGCACGGAAGTTTGCCAGCTTCAGGAGCCGGCAATTGTTGAATCACCAGAATTCGCCAGTCTTTTTGACCCCTGGTGCGACCGCTGTGAATTCCCGTTCGACCGCTCACTCAACCTGGAGGACAAAATCGACGCCATTGAAGCCAACGACAAGCTCGCCGATCTGCTCGACTACGCTCCCGATGGCTCCAGTTTCACCCTTACCCTGCCCAATCCCAACCTGCGCATCATTGCCACACCCCACAGCCTCACACTCAGCCTGTCCGGCCAGCGCAATCTGCGCCTGCTCATCGAACACAGTATCGCCGCCCTCGCATCCTTTGCGTCTGCTGGCGTCAACCTGCTGGAAGACTGAATTCCAAAATCCCTCACAAAGCCTGAATCCCCTTCCAGCCCCAACGGGGCGACCCCATCCCAGCCCAGGGCGACGCCCTGGGTTTCCAATCCAACGATCCCCAAGCCCTGAAAGGGCAATCCAACGTCATTGCACCATCAAGATGGGACGATTATCGCTCATGCTTTTGTCATACCGCGTGTCTGGGCAATCGCAGCCCAACGGTCTGAATTTTTCCAAATTCAGCTACGAAAGAACGGAGGGTGGGCTTCAGCCCTTCCCCCAGCCTTGGGACGCTGCGGCCCGTCACTTCACCGCTTTGGGCAGGCTGATGCCGATGAGGATCGGGATCAGCATCAGGGCAGCCCCCAGGAGGTAGGCGGAACTGGAACCCGCCCACCAAAAAACAAATCCAGCCAAGAGCGGACCCGCTGCTCGCGCAAGTGCACCCCATGCGCGAAAGCTGCCCATGGAACGACCCTGGGATTGCTCACTGGCGTAGAGCGA
The DNA here is from genome assembly GCA_040224245.1 of Puniceicoccaceae bacterium. Classification (NCBI taxonomy): domain Bacteria; kingdom Pseudomonadati; phylum Verrucomicrobiota; class Opitutia; order Puniceicoccales; family Puniceicoccaceae; species Puniceicoccaceae bacterium. The sequence continues at coordinate 18,493 of JBEGIR010000088.1, forward strand.
GAGCAGGGCGGAAAGGCAGGGCGAGACCATGCCCGCTCCGATTGCCATCAGCGAGAGTGAGCCGTAGAGCGACGCGACACTGGACGCCTGGGCCATCCAGGCCAGACCGATAAGGGTGAGGGACACGCCTGCGAGAACCATCGGTTTCTCCCCCAGTCGCGGAGCCAGACGTCTTACCAATCCGCCTTGCACAGCAATGAGCACAAATCCGACAAATACCATCATCGCGGTGATTTGGTGCACCCCAAATCCAAAGCGGCTGACGCCCAGAAACGAGAGCGTGAACTCCATACCACTGAATGAGAGCAGGAAAAAGAAATTCAGAAAACTTGCACGTCGAACACCGCTCTCCGATGCGGCAAAGAGCGCACCGAACGGATTGTATTCGCGCATGGGTTTGGCTTTGGAGCGCAGTTCGTGCGACAGGGTTTCCGGAAACACCTTCCACACCCATATCCAGTTGAAGAGTGTCAGCGCCAGTGCGCCGAGGGCTGCACCGGAGAACGGATTCAGTCCCAGCATTGCGGCATCCGGGAACTGTGCGACCGGATTCCAAAGCACAAACAAGGCTCCCAAGGCGGGTCCCAGCACAAAACCAGCCCCGAATGTGGCACCCACCAGACCCATGGCTTTCGAACGTCCCTTCCGGTCGGAAAGATCCGCCACGGCAGCCGTGGTCACCGAGATATTCCCGCTCATCATGCCGCCCAGAGCGCGAGAGAGCAGCAGCAGCCAGAAGGAACCCGCCACCACCCAGAGCAGGTAGCTCAGCGCGGTACCACCCACCGTTATCAACAGCACACGGCGTCGACCCAACCGGTCCGAAACCGCTCCCCACAGCGGCGCCATGCCAAACTGCAGCAGGGAATACAGGCTGCCGAGGATGCCACCAAACAGAACCGGCGTGAAGGACTCGCTGATGCCCGACAGGGTGCCGATCCGATCCGCGAGGGAGAGCACCCAGCCCAGCACACCTTGCGTTCCCTCGCGCTCAAGGTAAAATTGCAGCATGCCCGGGAAGAGGGGAAATACGATGGAAAATCCCACAAGATCCAGAAAGAGCGTGAGGAGGGCTGCCGGGATGGCACGGCGTTGGGAAGTCGATAACTCAGGGCTGGAAGGATGTTCAGAAGATGGCATGGTTTCGAATTGCCTACTAATAGGAGGCAAAGTCGGGAAATTCCAAAACGAAATGCAACTTATTCCAAAATCGGCTCCAGAATCTCTGCAAGTCGTGGCTCAAAACCGCTTGAACCCTGAGCGAGCAAAGGGTTAGCAGAACGCGGATTTTCAGTTACTGCGACAAAAAGTCTGGGCATCACTGCAAAACCCGCTGGATGCCGCGCTCGGTGATTTGGATGCGGCGCTGACGGTAGAGGGCCGCAATGCCTTGCTTGAAGGCTTTTTTGCTCATGGAAAAACGATCTCGGATGGATGCAGGACTACTGTGGTCGTTGAAAGGAAGAAAACCACCGCTCTGCTCGAGCTCGGCAAAAATCTTCTCAGCCATGTCCCCTTTGCGCGAAATACCGGAAGGGTCGCGGCGCAGGTCTATTTTACCATCCTCCCTGACGCGGGCCACATACCCGCGCAGCGTAGCCCCATAATCGAGTGCCTCGGCCAGTTCTGAGTGATAGAGCAATCCACGGTGGCGGTGGTTGACAATCGCATTGTAGCCCAAATCGGTTTCATCGAGCACCAGCAAGTCGACCGCTTCGTTGACCTCATACTCTGCCGGGGTGAGGTCGATCAGGCGGCGAATGCGCGTGGTAGCGGCAAGGCGATCCGTCTCCGGATCGCGCAACACGGTAACGACAAGACCTTGACCCGGCACAACCTTGTCTTCCATTTGCCCAAAGGGCAGCAGCAGGTTTTTCGGTAGGCCCCAGTCGAGAAAGGCTCCGAGTTTGGGGTGCACATCCACGACTTCGAGGTAGGCAAAGGTGCCCACTGTGACATAGGGCATGCGTGTGGTCGCGATCAGCCGGTCCCCCGTGTCGAAGTAGAGGAAGACCTGGAGTGTGTGATAAGGCATGACACCGACCGGAACCTGAGCGGATGGGAGCAGTATCTCGCCGTGTTCACCTCCGTCGAGGTAGAGTCCGATGTCGGACTCCCTCGAGATCGCCAGTTGATTGAATTCACCAATGCGTGCCATGGTGCTGAGCTAACCCAATGCCACCGCAAACGCGACTCTTTTGCATCGCCCAATTCATAGCACTGCGTTCAAACACAAGCACATGACGGTTTCACAGCCTCCGAAACCGTTGAACCTTGCTCCCAGGTCCAGACGTGCCAACATAGGAATCGATCACCATGGAATTCATTCCCACCTACTTTCCCGATCTTAACGAAACCCAACTGCAGCAGCTGGCAAACCTGCACGGCTACCTGCTGGAGTGGAATGCGAAGCTCAACCTCGTCTCTCGTCAGGATGCGGAGAACCTCGAAGAGCGCCACCTGCTGTCCTCACTCGCGATCGCAAAGTTTGTGTCTTTTCCGAAAGGCAGCCGCATTCTGGACGTGGGAACAGGTGGTGGATTGCCGGGGTTGCCTTTGGCGATTGTGTTTCCGGAGTGTGAGTTCCTGCTCGTCGACAGTGTCGGTAAAAAGATCGCTGCGGTGCGCGACATGTCCACACGACTCGGTCTGCAAAACGTGGAAGCCAAGACCACGCGCGTGGAGGAGCTGCAACGCAAGTTTGATTTTGTGACCGGACGTGCGGTGAAAGCACTGCCGTTGTTCATGTCATGGGTAATCCCACGCTTGAAGACTGGCTCCGAAAAGGGAATTGAAAAAGGGGTAATTTACCTCAAGGGAGGCGATCTGTCAGAAGAATTCAAGGAGCTGGGAACAGAGCCGAGCCGACGGGAATGCCTGCTGAACTATTTTCCAAAACACGATTTTTTTGAAACGAAACATGTGCTGCATTTTCCCGCAACCGATCTGTTGAAGACCGAAATCGGGAAATCCCTGGTGCCCGCTCCCAAACGCAAACGAAGCTAGGGGGGCTGTATTGGGTGCAGAGGCGGATTCCCACTGAATGTTCGGAAATTCTAGCGACAAGGTCGAGAGAATCGGTTATGGAACTCCAGTGGAAGATCGGTGTTTGAGGGGAAGTGGCGGTATGCGAGTTCCCAGCGAAGGATGCGCCGCGCTGCCCGAACCTCAGTCCAAACGTTAGACTTCAACCAGCTCGCCCTCAACAAAATCGGCTTCGACCGAAGTCAGGCGCACACGGGCAAGTTGATTGGTAAGGTCAGGATGATCGGGTCGACGCGGCACACAGACGCGGATGTAGTTGGGAGTCAGTCCACTCCACAACTCGGGTTTGGGGTCTTCAAAGAGCACCTCAACCTCCCGCCCAACCCAGGAGGCATAATAGTCGTGACGTTTGGAAGCGCTCAGTCGGCGAAGGTGCAGACTTCGGCGGTTGCGTTCGGTGCGCGGCACCGAGGATTCGATGCGTTTGGCGGGGGTGCCCTTGCGCTCGGAGTAGGTGAAAACATGGGCGAAGTGTAATGGGGATGCCATAAAGCGCTCACAGGTTTCGGTAAATTCGGCCTCACTCTCCCCTGGAAATCCAACCATGAGATCGGTTCCGAGGTAGACGTTGCTCACCTGCTCCTTAACGCATTGCAGAAAATCAAAATACTGTTCAACCGTGTATTTGCGCTTCATTTCGGAGAGGATGCGGTTGTTGCCTGACTGCAGCGGGATGTGAAAAAACGGTTGCAGCGCGTGGTCTTTCGCATTCATGCGGTCAAACAGTTCCTCCGGAATCGTGGTCGGTTCAATGCTGGAAATGCGCACTCGCTCCACTCCTTCAATGCCATCCAGCGCGTCCACAACATCAAGCAACCCATGGGGTTCATGCCGGTAGGTCCCAATGTTAACTCCCGTGAGCACGAGTTCTCGCACACCACGCCGCGCCAGTGCGTTTGCCTCAGCGAGCAGGTTGTCAAACTCACGACTGCGAGCACGGCCCCTTGCGTGTGGAATGATGCAAAAGGAACAGAAAAAATCACATCCATCCTGGATCTTGAGGTTCGCGCGCTTGTTGTAGGGAAGATCGCCCACGAAGCGGATGGAAAAGTCCTGCTTGTCGATTTTATCCCTTACAATGAGCGGACGCTCATTTTTCTGATGGTCCACATAGTCGAGCACGTCGAGCTTGTGCTGGTTGCCGATGATGACATCCACACCCGGAATACGGGCAATCTGCTTGTAACCCATCTGCGAATAACAGCCCGCCACGACAATGATGCTTTGGGGGTTCTTCCGAATCTGCCCGCGAATGATAGCCCGACACTTGGCGTCGGCACGGTCGGTTACCGTGCAGGTGTGGATGATGCAAAGATCAGAACGTTCATCAGGTGCAACCACACGATAACCAGCCTTGCGCAGCCGATCCTGGATCATCAGGCTCTCTGCCTGATTCAATCGACAGCCCAGGGTTGCCACACTGGCGCTGCGACTGGAATGGGTTGCGGTCGGGCGGAATCGGCTGGAATCAGATGCTTTCATGAAACGAATTGCAGGTGGGCTAATGGGTTTCAGAAGTCGCACAACTTTTCATCTGGGCACTTGCATTTCAAGCACGAAACATGCAAGTTGCCAGCTATCTCCTGATCAGATGAACGCACGCACAACTGCGTAGCCCTACTTGGAAGTAACTAATATCGATGGATCTCAAGACGACGTTCCTCGGGATTGACCTCAAAAATCCCTTCATTGTTGGCTCCTCGCCACTCACCAATTCGCTGGACCGTGTGAAACGCATGGAAGATGCGGGAGCCGCAGCACTCGTGATGCACTCCCTCTTCGAAGAGCAGATCATTCACGAAGCGGATGTTGCCGGGTTTGGTGATGAGCGCCTGGGCAAACTATTGGGAGAGGATCAGCAGGTGTTTCCCCCTGCAAAAGATTTTCCGACCAGTTCTGAGGCGTATCTGAAACTGATTCAACGCATCAAAGACACCACGGATCTACCGGTTTTTGCCTCGCTGAATGGGGTGAGCGAAGGGGTGTGGATCGAGTATGCCCGACGGATCGAAGAAGCGGGCGCTGATGCGCTCGAACTCAATCTGTATTCCCTGCCGACCGATAATGATGACAGCAGCGATTTTGTGGAAAAGCGCCTTGTGGAAATTGTCGATGTCACACGCAATTCGGTTTCAATTCCAATCGCTGTAAAAATTTCCCCACACTACACATCGGTGTGCAACTTCGCACAGCGGCTGGAATACGCAGGGGCAAACGGTCTGGTGTTGTTCAATCAGCTCTTTCAGCCCGATATTGACTACAAGCGCAAACGCCTGATCTCCCGCCTGCACTATACTCAACCCGTTGAACTGCTGGAACGCCTGCGCTGGGTATCGATTCTTCACAATCGACTGAAGATGGATATTGCCGCATCTGGTGGCGTGCACTCGGGTGAAGATGCCTACAAAGCGGTGCTGTGTGGTGCGGATGTCGTGCAGGTCGTCTCTCCCTTGCTGCGCCATGGTGTCGCAGTGCTGCAGACAATGATCCAGGATTTTGAGAAGCTCTGTGAGGAGTCTGGAGAAAGCTCCCTGTGTGCCTTGCGCGGATCCCTGGGTGAGCTGCTCGAACCGGATCCCAGCTCGGTCGAACGTGCAAGCTACCTCCGCATCCTTCAGGGCTGGAAACCTGAACAGGATTGAGGGTCGCACAGTCTTTGGTATTGCATCCCACCGCATCCGGACGCGGAATACAACCGTCGCGACATGAGCAAACACGAATTTTCCATCATCTCCGTTCGACTGCTCGCATTGGCATTCTGCAGCACAGGTGTGCTCTGGCTGATTGCCAATGTGCTGGAAACCGCATGGGATTTTAACCCCAATTATCTGGGATACTACGCCGCCACACAATTGCTTCACCCAGCCCTGATGGTGGCCGGAGGCATTGCACTGCATGTATTCAGCCGTGTCATCGCACGCTTGCTCAGCAGGGAGTGATACCACGCATGAAACGCTCGAGGTGGATCTGCTTGCTGGGGTGTCAACTGATGGCATGTTTCACCCCTGCAAGTCTGTTGCATGGAAATCCAAAACCGGATGCTGACGAACTGTTGAGCGCAAGCCAGTTGCTGGAACGCTACCCCATCCGTGCTGGAGCACTGCTCGATGCCATCGATTTTTCCAGTGAAGGCTTGCAGGACGCACAGGTGGCGTTGCGTGAGAACGATCCTGAAACGGCACTGGCGATCCTGCTGAGTTACATGCGTCAGAATCCACTGCCATCCGCACTGATCCCAGAACTACCTCCTGCACGACCCGATATTCTTAAGCTTGCCCACGAGGCAGTAGAAGGGATCTTCACGATTCAGAGCAGGACGTATCAGCAGCCACTGCATCCGGATGGACGCCTGAACTGGGAGGATCGTGGCCCCAACCAGGACAAGGAGTGGGCCTGGATGCTCAACCGCCACCCACATTTCAACTTTCTGCTCACAGCGTTTCTCGAAACCGGAGAAGCGCGTTTTCTGGAAACCATTAGCACCCACCTGAGCGAGTGGATCCCCGATCACCCACCTCCAAATCGAGTCAGTTTCTCCACTTCGTGGCGTGCGCTTGAGGCTGCCCGTCGCATCCTTGACTCATGGTTACCTGTCTATGCACAGGTCCGCATGGAATCAGCGCTCTCCGATGAAGCCCTGTTTCTCATGCTCTCGGCAATCCCAGAACACGCCAAATACCTGCGCAACCACTATTCCTTCTGGGGAGGCAATCACAAGGTGACCGAAAAATTGGCCATTGCAACCTGCGCACTGGCGTGGCCACAGTTTCGGGAAGCACCGCAGTGGCTACAGCACGCAGTGGATGTGATTGAAGAAGAGTTGTATAAACAGACCTATCCCGACGGAACCTACAAGGAACTTGCCAATCACTACCAGAAAGTTGTGGCAGAAAACTACCTGCGCATCCTGCAGATGCTGGAGAGTCGCGGCAAAGACAAAGTCGACTCCGCATTTCGGCAGCGCGTCGAAGCCCTTTGGAACAACCTTGCAGTGGTCATGCGACCGTCCGGCATGGGACCGCTGAACAGCGATTCCTCGCTTGAAAACAACCGCGAGCTGGTGCAAGTCGCAAACGCATATTTCGGACGCAGCGATTGGAAATTTATTCTCACCCATGGTACATCAGGTGTGGCACCGAAAGAACCCGCAAGCCGCTTTTTCCCCTGGGCGGGCCATGCCATCATGCGCAGTGGATGGGGACCTGATGACCACTGGGCCTTTTTTGACATTGGTCCGCATGGAAGTGCGCACCAGCATTGGGATCGCCTGCACCTGAGCATCTCTCTGGGGCAGCATGATCTGCTGGTCGACACCGGACGTTACATCTACAAGCCCGGTGCCATGCGGGATTACTTTCGCTACGGCGCGGGGCACAACGTCGTTCGTGTGGATGGACGCGACTCTCACCGCCCCCCAAACACGGTGTCGCAACCCTTGCCTGTGCTGGCCCAAATCGAGCCTGAGTTCGACGCATTTGCAGCTTCGGTTGATTTTGAACTGGGTCCAGCCTCAAGCTCACGGGTCCATCATCGCCGCATTGTGGTCTACCTTCGCCACATCGCCTGGTTGGTGATCGACGAGATCGTCGGTTATGGTGCACACCACTATGACACGCGATGGAACCTGCATCCCGATGTACAGGTGGAAGCCGATAAGACAGGGTTGCAGGCGGTGCTCGCAGATGGTCAGTTCGCCAGAGTGGAATTGCTCACCACTCGACCCGGAGGTCAATGGAAACTCACAAATGGGCAGGTTGAACCCGAAGTGAGTGGGTGGTACAGTCGAGCATACAACGAACGTCGGGCCAGCACTTCCGCAAGCTTTGAGTACCGCACCCGTCAACCTCATATCAACGTTTGGTGGATTGCACCACTCGCTGAAGCAAATGGCAACCCAGCTCCCTCTGCCCAGTTTCTTGGAGATGCACGATCACTGGACTCGCTACAGGTTGAGGTGAAGCATGGCACAAAAGTAGTTGAAGTCACCTGGAGTGGGAGTGCGATACAGGTTCAGGAGCGAGTACATTGAACGAGGTTTCTTTCCTCATCGACTGCGTCCGAATCCATCCCACGCTCTGATTTTCCCCATTGGATTTCAGATCGATCAGCAGTGCAGGTTTTCAGTTTTCACGAGTGCGGAAAAATCAAAGTCCTGCAAGGCGTGCACCACCAATCGTTGTGAACGCGATAAGAAATGACGCTTGAGCCACATCAGCCGAATCTCCCGATGACACGGGAAATCGCAAATGGCACGAAAGACGACCTTGCGATGTTGATGTGCATGAGCCGCCAGGGCCGGAGTAAATGCCAAACCACAGCCTGTTTCAACAAGTCCCAGCAAGGTGTCGATCTGAGAGCTGCGCAAGGCGACAGAAGGCGACAGCCCCAACTCCTTGCAATAGGCTCCGGTCTGAGCGGCCAAACAGTGGGAGTCTTCGAGCAAGATCATGGCTTGCTCAGCTATCTGTTCCGCAGAAACCGACGGTGCACGAGTCAGTGCATGATGCTCAGGCAACGTCAGCAAGAGTTCATCCTGAAGGAGAAGCATGGAATCACATTCCTCATCCATCGACGTAGGCGGACTCAGCAATGCAAAGTCAATTTTCCCCATCATCAATGCTTCGGTCAGTTGTTCCGTGATCGCTTCATACAGCTCAAAACGAACACCTGGTGCTTGTGCACGAACCGCAGTGAACAGGTGTGGGATCAGGTAAGGTGCCAAGGTTGGAATCGCACCAAAACGCAGGGTTCGCTCGTGCTCATCCTGCACCTTGTGGATGAATTCCTCAGCCGATTGCACATCCGCAAGGATGGCCTGGGCATGCTTGAGAAATTGCTGACCCAGCAGGGTGAGGGAAACTTCGCCGCGCGACCGTTGAAAAAGCCTTCCTCCGACCTCAGATTCAAGTTTTTTGATCTGCTGGCTCAACGAGGGTTGGGAGACCCGACAGACCTCGGCCGCTCTTGAAAAATGTTTCTGCCGGGCAACTTCCAGAAAATATTTTAAGCGCTGCAACTCCATCTTATAGTTTTCTCCTATAGTTGATTAACTTATTTATATTTCACTTATGATTAAGTTGCTGATAAGCTACAACTGAATACTGGGACATGCATCCCTCATCTCGGGTCGTCAGACCCAACCCGAACCCAAAGACTGTTATGAATGACAATGATGCGAATCAATCGGGCAAATGCCCCTTTCCCCATGGTGACGTTGCGACTCCAGCCACGACGGGCAAGTGTCCCGTAATGCACGGTGGCAACACTTCTGCGGAGCAGGCCATGAAGAACTGGTGGCCCAACTCCCTCAACCTGGACATCCTGCACCAACACGACCGCAAGACCAACCCCATGGGCGAAGATTTTGACTACCGGGATGCGGTGCAATCACTCGATTTTGAGGCCCTTCGAAAGGACCTCACGGAACTGATGACCCACAGTCAGGACTGGTGGCCTGCGGACTGGGGACACTATGGTGGCCTGATGATTCGCATGTCCTGGCATGCTGCAGGCAGCTATCGCACGGCTGACGGGCGCGGTGGCGGAGGCACGGGTAATCAGCGCTTTGCTCCACTTAACTCTTGGCCCGACAATGCCAATCTTGACAAAGCGCGTCGTCTGCTCTGGCCGATCAAGCAAAAATATGGAAACAAGCTCAGTTGGGCGGACCTGATGATTCTGGCGGGCACCATTGCCTACGAATCCATGGGACTGAAGACCTTTGGATTCGGTTTCGGACGTGAAGACATCTGGCACCCTGAGAAGGATACCTACTGGGGTTCGGAAAAGGAGTGGCTCGCCAGCAGCCGTGAACGCTATGGCAGCGAAGATCGTGAAACGCTCGAAAATCCGCTTGCTGCCGTTCAGATGGGTTTGATCTACGTAAATCCAGAGGGAGTTGATGGGAACCCCGATCCGCTTCGCACGGCAAAGGATATTCGCGTGACCTTCGCCCGAATGGCGATGAACGACGAGGAGACAGTGGCTCTCACCGCAGGTGGACACACGGTGGGCAAATGCCACGGAAACGGTGATGCTTCGCTGCTTGGACCCGAACCTGAAGCAGCAGATGTTGAGGAACAAGGTCTGGGCTGGATCAATAAAACCAAACGCGGAATTGGCAGAAATACCGTTACCAGCGGTATTGAGGGAGCCTGGACAACCCATCCGACCCAGTGGGACAACGGATATTTTGAAATGCTGCTCAACTACGAGTGGGAACTCAAGAAAAGCCCCGCTGGTGCCTGGCAGTGGGAACCTGTCAACATCAAGGAAGAGCACAAACCTGTGGATGTCGAAGATCCATCGATCCGCTACAACCCAATCATGACCGATGCGGACATGGCGATGAAGATGGATCCTGACTACCGCAAGATATCCGAACGATTCTACAAGGACCCGGCTTATTTCTCCGAAGTCTTTGCACGGGCCTGGTTCAAGCTCACCCATCGTGACATGGGGCCAAAGGTTCGCTACCTGGGACCATGGGTGCCCCAGGAGAATCTAATCTGGCAGGACCCGGTTCCAGCGGGAAAATCCGACTATGATGTGAAGGCGGTCAAGGCACGTATCGCAGCGACTGGAATCGACTCTCACGAACTCATCGCAACCGCCTGGGACAGTGCTCGCACCTTCCGTGGATCGGACATGCGCGGAGGTGCCAACGGAGCACGCATCCGCCTTGCACCCCAGCGCGACTGGCTTGGAAATGAACCGGAACGCCTCACCCGCGTGCTGGGCAAGCTCGAACCTATCGCAGCCGAATTTGGGATCAGCGTTGCCGATGTCATCGTTCTTGGCGGCAACCTGGGCGTTGAGCAAGCGGCCAATGCCGCCGGCGTAGTTCTCACCGTTCCCTTCACTCCCGGTCGCGGTGACGCCACACAGGAAATGACGGATGTAGAGTCTTTTGAAGTGCTCGAACCCATCCATGATGGCTATCGCAACTGGGTCAAACAGTCCTACGCCGTCAAACCGGAGGAACTTCTGCTTGACCGCACGCAACTGATGGGATTGACCGCTGTTGAAATGACCGTGCTCGTCGGTGGGATGCGCGTGTTGGGAACCAACTACGGAGGGAGTCAACACGGGGTTTTCACGGACCGTGTGGGTGCGCTCACAAATGATTTTTTTGTGAACCTCACCGACATGGCCTACACGTGGGAACCTGCAGGTGAAAACCTCTATCACATCCGCAACCGCAAGAGTGGCGAGGTGAAGTGGACCGCAACACGAGTGGATCTGGTCTTCGGTTCAAACTCAATCCTCCGCTCCTACGCTGAGCTGTATGCGCAGAAGGATAATCAGGACAAGTTTGTGCGCGACTTTGTTGCCGCCTGGACCAAGGTCATGAACGCCGACCGTTTCGACGTAGCCTGACGCAGTCCAACATCGTAAAATGCGTTGAAGTATTTTGATGGATCGACGGCCCTGGAATCATAGAAATTTCAGGGCCGTTCGGTGCATGGATAGGGCTGCGAAAGATCAGCCTGGTTTGCGGGCGATCACTTGGGTGACAGCACTCGCACCCGTATGGCCGATGCCTTCAAAAACCATGCGTTCGAGCGTGTGTCCCAGCTCAAACTCGAGTCCTTGCAGCTCCTTCTGGGCCTGCCCCCAGCTCAATAGCATGTCCGGGTCCTTCGGACCACCGGTTCCGAGCAGTAATTGCTCCGGGGAATAGGACTCCAGAACCAACACCCCGCCTGGTCGGAGTGCACGCACAATGCGCTGGTGCAGTCCTTTTCGCAAGGATTCCGGCAGGTGGCAAAAGATGGATACGATGCCGTGCCAGCAGTTCTCACCCAAGTCGAATTCACTGAGATCCGCATGCAGGTATTGGACCTCTACTCCACTGGATAGTGCGGCACTGCGCGCATGCGTGATCGCCTTTTCCGAAAAATCAACTCCCGTCACCTCATAGCCGGAACGTGCCAGGAAAACTGAATTGCGTCCTTCTCCCTCCGCCAGGCAGAGCACTCGTCCCTTGGGAATCGACGATGCCGCACTGACGAGGAAGTCGTTGGGCATTCTTCCATAATAAAATGGGTTGGATTCGTAACGGGCATCCCACATGTGCGTTTCTTGTGCGGGCCGTGAAGGTTTGTGCGGGTCAGCGGTCATCGTGTGCTTCCGGTTCCAATATCATATTGCATACTCTGCTTCAACAGCTCCAGATTTTCACCTTTGCAGACGTTGAGCAACTTGAGGAAAATCATGGCTGTGAGAAAAGAGTCCCCCATGGCGGTGTGTCGCCCTGCTTTCCCCATGCCAAAGTGCTCGAGCAGTGCATCGAGTCCAAAATCATGCGGATCCTGCCGTGGGGGAATACACTGGTGTTCTTCGAGTTTCAGAACCAGCTCCATCACATCCACCGCCGGATTTGGAAGGATGGCATGCCCGTGACGAAGCCTGGCGTGGTTGAGCACGATGACGTCAAAAGCCACATGATGTCCGACAAGCCAGGCGTCTCCGATAAAATCGGAAAATGCCTGCACCGCTTCCGCTTCCTCGATTCCCTGCCTCTCCGTCTCTTCCCGTGTGATCCCGTGCACCACAACTGCTGACGAGTTAAAAGGGATGCGAACCATGCACTCGAATGAGTCTTCCGGGACGATCTCATTTCCCTGAATCGCAACTGCGGCAATCGACACCAGTCGATCCCGCCCCGGATTCGTGCCTGTGGTCTCGGTATCCCAAACCACCCAGCGCCCGGGAAGCACATCACTCGATATCATTGCGCATCCTCCGAAGGTGCGAGGTAGCGTTCCTCGATCAGATTCTGAAGGTTCAGAACCGTACGAAATGTGGACTTCACCAGCTGGATTTCAAGACTGTTCAGCGTGCTCGGGTCAATCCATTTCCCATTGGTCTGCTCCTTGAGACCGGTGCGAGCAATGATGAGCAGGGATATGCGAAATCCCTCTGCAGCCTCCTGATAGATCGATTCATGCTCTTTGTCGATTTGGGTGAGACGCACAAATCTCTCGTATGTCGACGTCACATCATGAATCCCGTGAGCAAATGCGAGCAATCGACCAAGGTCCACCAAGGGCACGTAAACATAGGCATCCATGTTGAAGCGCTCGGGTTTTCCCTCTTCCCCCGGACGGTTGAAGCTTTCATACACGGTGCTGTCTGGAGAATGGTCAAGTGTCGCACGTGCCAACCGACGGATGAACCCTGCATTCCGATCCATGCGTGCCTTGCGCCACAGGGTGAGATCATCCAGCAAGTGCTCAAGTCCATCCCCCGGCAACATGTCGAACCAGAGCAGGTTGCGGTAGAGTTCCTGTAAATTTTCCGTTTCGATCCACCGCGACACGTATTGCTTCCACTCGCTGAGCGGTTGACACCACTGCGGATTGTTTTCGGTATAGCCGAGCTGATGCGCGGTCCATCCACACTTGAGCAGTCCTTCATTGATGTGGACCGCCAGTTTTGAGTAGAAATTGGCACAGGCCTGCGCATGGTCAGGATGGTCGGGCCGGTAGATCAATCCCCGATCCATGGCATTGCGCGTGAAGAGTTCCTTGCGCCCGCCCAGCCCGGCGAAGACCAGACAAAAACTTGAAGGCGGCATGTAGCTGCCCTCTTGCCTCAAAGTATCCATGGCGAGGCGAATCACTTTTTTGACAAAATTACGGTTGAGGTCGTGCACCACCTCTGCAAACCAGCCGATACTGTCCGCGCTGCGCAGGTCGTGCAGGGTCAGCATATCGGCGCGGTGGCGCATGTGGCTGAGTTCCTCAAAGCTGTTGATTTCTCCAATCTGCCGAATGATCACCATCGGATTATTGCCATAGTACAGCATCAGATCCCGCTCCGAAATGACTCCGCAGGCAGGACTGTGAGGAGTGCCATCCTCCGTCAGGCAAAGGTGTTGGAATCCGGTTTTCATCATGATGCGCAGGCAACGTCCCAAGCGCGGATTTTTTTCCACGGTGATGACGGGAGAACTCATGAATTCCTTTGCCCTCGCCTCCTTCGGAGCACGACCGGACTGCACGACTTTCGCCATGTCCGTCTTGGTCACGATGCCGAGAGGATGACCTTCCCGACTGGTTACCACGATGGCTTCAGCCTTGTGATACAACATCTTGAACGCCACTTCCTGCATCGTCTCACCTGGAGCACAGGCGATGAAACGATTGCGGGAATACTCGCTCAACTTGGTCGTCTGTTCAATGCGACCAATGAGAGAGTCCACTTCATCCTCTGCGGGAAACATTTCGACCTGATCCGCCATGGAGGGAATGCGAAAATCAGATCGCAGACTGATGTTCGCTTTCAGATATCGGATCACGTCCGGATAGAGCGGTAGCAGGTTCGCAAATTCAATCCATGGCACTGCATACAGAATCGTATCTTCCTCCGTAACGGCCGTATTGACATAATCCCCATCCGGGTCGAGCAGGTGCCCGGTGCCAAGCAAGTCCCCGATTCCACGGAGATCCGAGAGTTCTCTTTTCCCCCGCCTTTGGCTTGTCACACGCACGGATCCTTTGTTCACCACGTAAAAGAGGGGACGGCGGCGATTTCCCTCTTCAAACACGATTTCATCCTTTTCGTGAAACTTGATGCGCACTTTGCGTGCAATCGTCTCCAGATCCCGTGTCTCCATGTACAGGAACGGCGGGTATTCCTTGAGGAAATCCGCAATGCGCTCAAAGAGACTGTTGGATAATTTCATCGCAAATATTCGAGAGCCAGCCCGCGAGGGTCCCCAACCACACGTCCGTTTTCAGCTACCAGATGCCCCGATACTAACGTGTATTCGATGTTTGCATAAAACGACTCTGCTTCAAAGGGAGACCAGCCGCATCGGGAATACAGGGGATGGTTTTCCGATTTCACCGGGTATTCGTGCTCGCGAACAACCACGATATCCGCCCAGTATCCTTCACGCAGAAACCCTCGATCCTTGATCGAAAATCGTTTTGCAACCGCATGACTCGTTGCCTCGACCAGCCGTTCCACAGTCAGTTCCCCGCGCCGCACATGTTCCCAGAGCACCTGAAGCACATGCTGCACGAGCGGAAGCCCCGACGGAGCCTGGGTGTAGGGGTTGGATTTGTATTCCAGCTCGTGAGGAGCATGGTCTGTTGCAAGAATGTCGATGCGCCCATCTTTCAGGGCCTCTATGATCGCGAGGCGATCCTGTTCCGTTTTCACGGCAGGATTGCACTTCAGGCGATGTCCGAGTGCTGCGTAGTGCGAATCATTAAAATGCAGATGATGCACACAAGCCTCCGCTGTAATCTTTTTCCCATCAATCGGACCGGGTTCAAACATCGCAAGCTCTTCCGCCGTGGTCAGATGCAGGATGTGCAAGTCGGCATCGTGCCGCCGGGCCAGTTCGATTGCCAGTTTACTGGATGCCAGACATGCTTCCCTCGAACGGATATCGGGATGATAGCGGGCTGGGATTTCTTCACCCCAAACCGCCTTGTAACGTTCAAGATTCGCCGCGATGATGTCATCATCCTCACAATGCGTCACTACCGGGATGGGCGCATGCTGGAAAATGCGTTCGAGAACCTCGGGTTCTGACACGCGCATATTCCCGGTTGACGATCCCATAAACACCTTGATCCCGGGCACCCGCTTTCCGTCAACCGCCCGAACCGCATCCAGATTGGTGTTCGAACCCCCAAGATAAAAACTGTAGTTTGCATAGGAATCGCGACTCGCCACTACGTGCTTTTCATCCAGACGCTCTGCGTCCGTGGTTGGCGGATAGGTATTGGGCATTTCCATATAGGAAGTCACTCCACCCGCCACAGCCGCCATGGATTCTGTGCGGATGGTTCCTTTCTTCGGAAACCCGGGTTCGCGAAAATGGACCTGGTCGTCAATCAGTCCTGGCAGAACCCAGGCACCAGCAACATCGATGACACGATCTGCGCGGGAGGACGGCACCGCTGAGCAAATGCGCTCGATGCGACCGTCACGCAAGATGAGATGCGCTTCCTGCTGGATGCCTTCATTGACGACGCGGCCATTGAGCAGATGAATCGTTTCAGTCATGATGACTCAACGATGTGTCAAAACCGCCCCGGATACAATCCGAGATTGCGGAATCCGCACTGCATTTCCCGCTTAGGCTCCAATCCACTGCTGTGAGGAAAAGACTCCTTAAGCCCTTGGATTTTTCATCAATTTCTGGGCCATCAGGAATTGCAGGCGGGTTTCCATCTGCTCAATTTCGGAAGGATCCATGTTTTGATTCTTCGCTGCCTCCAGAGCTTCCTCCGCTCTCTTTTGCGCGGCTTCGATCGTGCCCAAGTCCACATCATCAATGTCCACGGCACCCTCCACCAAAATGGCAACTCGGCTACCGATGACCTCAGCAAAGCCCTTGTCGACGGCAATGCGATCCGTTTCCACGCCCTGCGTCAGGCGCAGCTCACCACGCACCACCTTTGCAAGCAGTGGAACGTGACCCGGCAGTATGCCGGTTTCGCCCAACTCGGTCGGAATGATCACAGAATCCACCTCTCGCGAGAGCAACTTGCCCTCCGGCGTGACGATTTCTACTTGAAGCGACATGGCAGTGTTGATTGTTCCCGCAGCTTGGAGCGAACCCACCTTTGGCTGTCGGGTGGGTTCACGAGATACGGTTTATTTCTTCGAGGTATCGACGGAGTCGATCGTTCCTTTCATGTAGAACTCACTTTCATCCACGTGATCGAGTTCACCGTTGAGGATCATTTTGAAACCACGGATGGTATCTTTCACCGGGACATAGACTCCTGGAATGCCGGAAAATACCTCGGCCACGTGTACGGGCTGGGAAAGGAAGCGTTGGATCTTGCGGGCACGAAAGACGGTTTGTTTGTCTTCGGGCGAAAGTTCATCAATCCCCAAAATCGCGATGATATCCTGCAAGTCCTTGTAACGCTGAAGCACCTGTTGAACACCGCGGGCAACGTTGAAGTGTTCCTCGCCCACAATGTCAGGATCCAGCGCTTTGGACGTGGAAACGAGAGGATCAACCGCCGGGTAAATCCCCAGGTCCGCAATCGAGCGCTCCAGAACAATGGTGGAATCAAGGTGGGCAAAGGTGTTGGCCGGAGCTGGGTCGGTCAAGTCGTCCGCAGGTACGTAGACCGCCTGAATCGAGGTGATGGAACCCTTTTTAGTCGAGGTAATGCGCTCTTGCAAAATACCCATTTCCTGGGAGAGCGTCGGCTGGTATCCCACGGCAGAGGGAGAACGACCGAGCAGCGCCGAAACCTCCGACCCTGCCTGGGAAAATCGGAAAATATTGTCGATGAACAACAATACATCCTGCCCACGCTCATCGCGGAAATACTCTGCCATTGTCAGACCCGTCAGCGCGACACGCATACGAGCGCCGGGCGGTTCGTTCATCTGACCAAAACAAAGGGCTACCTTGGAGTTGCCGATGTTTTTCTGATCAATCACTCCTGCCTCCGACATTTCGTGGTAGAGGTCATTTCCTTCACGGGACCGCTCTCCCACACCCGCAAAAACGGACAAGCCACCATGCTCCTTGGCGATGTTGTTGATGAACTCCAGAATCAAAACGGTCTTTCCTACTCCCGCTCCGCCAAAAGCACCTACTTTTCCACCCTTGAGGAAGGGACAAATGAGATCCACAACCTTGATTCCGGTTTCCAGAATTTCGGCTTCGGTAGCCTGGTCAATCAGTTCGGGCGGGTTGCGGTGGATCGGCCAACGCTCACCTTTCGCTTCTTCACGCTCATCAATGGCTTCGCCCACGACATTAAAAATGCGCCCGAGCACCTGTTCACCGACAGGTACGGAGATTGCGGCTCCGGTTGCAGTCACATCCTGTCCGCGAACCAGACCTTCCGTTGTGGACATGGCAACCGCACGCACCTGACCTTCACCAAGGTGCTGTTGTACCTCCAACACGAGTTTGCGATTGCTGCCGTCGCCAGCCACGGTGACTTCGAGTGCGTCGAAGATTTCCGGCAATTCCCCCTCAGGGAACTGAGCGTCGACAACCGCTCCGATTACCTGAACAATTTTTCCTTTAGATGCCATGATAGAGGTATGTTGTATGTTTTGAAATGGTTCTGATGATGGGTTTGGAAGATTCTGGCTATTTGCCGGAATTCGAAGCCGTCGCGGCTGCGATTTCAAGAATCTCCTGCGTGATGGCCGCCTGACGGGCCTTGTTGAACTTCAAAGTGAGACTGTCCACGAGTGTGGAGGCGTTGTCCGTCGCGCTCTTCATGGCCACCATTCGGGCGGAGTGTTCAGAGGCCTTTGCACTGAGAATGAACTGGTGGATTTGCTGCTTCACAAAGAGAATCGGAAGTTCCTCCAAAATGCTTGCCACATCGGGTTCATACTTAATCTCCCGATCATCGTGCGTCATTTCGAGCGTATCCTCTTCATCCTTCAGTCGCAGCTGATCCAGGCAATCCTGCAGATCCACAATCGGAAGAATTTTGATCAGCCTGGGTTCCTGCACCATGGTGTTGATGAATCGGGGAAACGCGATCTCAACGGTATCGATTTCTCCGTCCAGAAACGCTTTTACCATGAACTCAACAATGGGGCGAACCTCCGCATACTGAGCCTTGTCGGATACCTGAAAATCGGCGACCAGATTGCGACCTGTACGGCTGAGGTATTGTTTGCCCTTGCGACCGACATTGACAAATTTGCAGTCCCCCTGGATCTGGGACAGCAGGCGATAGAGGTTGGCATTGAGTGCTCCGCACAGCCCCTTGTCGGTCGTGATGGTGAGAATGCCACGGGTTTTGACTTCCCTGCGCTCCATCATCGGATGACGCACTTCATCGCTGTGCGAGATTGCAACATGCATCATGCGCGCGAGCAACAGGGCATAGTCCCGGCCCGCGAGCGCACGATCCTGCGCCCGCTTCATTTTGGAAGCTGCCACCAACTGCATTGCCTTGGTGATCTGGCGGGTGTTTTTGACGGATTTGATCCGGCGCTTGATATGGGCTATCTTGGACATTCGCTCAAGTCTGGCTGAAGTTTGGGCGGCGGGTTTACGCTGCAGACCAGGTGGTCTTCCACGCCTTCACAGCACGATGCAAAGCCTCCACAATCTCATCCGTGAGTTTCTGTTCACGGGCGATTTGGTCCATCACGTCGCTGCCGGTGGACTCAAAATACTCTCGCAGGCTGTTCTTGGCCTCGACCATGCGTTCAACGGCAACATCGTCAAAGTAGTTGTTTTGGACCGCCCAGATGATACCGACCTGCATTTCCATTGCCAGCGGGTTCAAAATGGGCTGCTTGAACATTTCCACAATGCGCGAACCGCGGTCGAGCTGAGCCTTGGTGCGGGCGTCAAGGTCCGATCCAAACTGGGCGAAAGCGGCAAGTTCCCGGAATTGGGCAAGCTCCAGCTTCATGCGTCCCACTGCCTTCTTGAGTGCTCCGGTTTGGGCGGAGGAACCCACACGGGATACGGAAAGGCCGACCGAGATCGCCGGGCGAATGCCCTGGTTAAAAAGGTCGGTTTCCAGAAAGATCTGTCCATCCGTGATGGAAATCACATTCGTCGGAATGTAGGCGGAAATATCGCCTGCCTGTGTTTCGATAATCGGCAACGCCGTAAGGGAACCATTACCGCTGTTCTTATTCAGGCGTGCAGCGCGCTCGAGCAGACGTGAATGGAGGTAGAACACATCTCCCGGATAGGCCTCACGCCCGGAAGGACGCTTCAGAATAAGGGAAATCTGACGGTAGGCAACGGCCTGCTTTGAGAGATCATCATAGACGATCAGTGCATCCCTTCCATTCTGCATGAACCACTCCCCCATCGCGCAACCGGCAAAGGGAGCGATGTACTGATTGGCCGGATTGTCGGCAGCCGGAGCCGATACAATGATGGTGTATTTGAGCGCATCGGCTTGTTCCAGAGTGCGAATGATGCGGGCTACGTTGGCATTCTTTTGTCCGACTGCGACATAGATGGAATAAATGGGACGGAAGGACTCGTCCCCGCTGGCAAGGCCTTTGTCATTGATGCGGGCCTGATTCACAATCGTATCAATCGCGATTGTGGTCTTGCCGGTTGCACGGTCACCAATGATGAGTTCGCGCTGACCGCGACCAATCGGAATCATCGAGTCAATTGACATGATGCCCGTCTGCACTGGCTGATCGACAGACTTGCGCGGCATGATACCGGGGGCAATCTTTTCAACCGGATAAAATTCCTTGGCGTCGATGGGGCCTTTTCCATCAATCGGCTGGCCCAATGCATCTACGGTGCGACCCAACAGCTCCATCCCGACGGGAACTGAAAACAACCGTCCGGTCGTCTTGACCTCGTCCCCTTCCTTCAGTTTGGAGATGTCGCCAAAGATCACACAACCCACCTCATCTTCTTCAAGGTTGAGTGCCTGACCGATCAAACCTCCGGGGAACTCAATCATTTCGTTGAACATGACCTCGGAGAGTCCTTCGATGCGGGCGACTCCGTCCGCAATTGCCGCGATGCGCCCCACATTGGTCTGTTGGACCCGGGTGTCCAGATTTTTGATCTCTTGTTCGATTTGTTCGATAATGCTGCTCATCAGGTAAAGCTGGGTGAAATTTGACGTCTGAAAGGGTTTGGGAAAGTGATCTAGGCGGCGGAGTGGAGTTGGGAAAGCATGCGTCGTATCGAATGCTCCATCACATTGTCGCCCACGGTTATCTTGATGCCTGCCAACAAACTCGGATCTTCATGCAAATCCAGCTGTAGTTTGCGATCAAACTTGGTTTCGAGTGCCTGAAGCAACGATTGTTGTGTCGCCTCCGAAAGGATTCCAGCATAGGCAACGCTTGCGGTGCATCGCCGAATCTCCTGCTGTACCGCATTGCGATAAAGGGAGAGGATCTGACGAAGCCCACGTGGGGATTGTGCCTTCAGTGTTTCAAGCACTTCGGCAACCTTCTTCGAATCGACTCGCCCATCGGTCTTGGATAACTCAACCAGGCGCCGGATAAAGGATTTCAGTTTGGTTTGGGAAACATGCATTACAGCTTGCCGGGTTAATCAGCCTGCGTTCTGGATTTCACTTGCAGCACTCTCTGCAAACCGGTTGCGTTCAGTGTCATTGAGTTCGCGACTCAATACGCGTTCGGCAGTCAACGCGACCATGCGACTGGCGTGTTCCTTGACCTCTGCAAGCATCTGCTTGCGCTCAAGCGTGAGATTCTCACGTGTCTGCGCAATCATTTCTTCAGCCTTGCGCTGTGTATCGCGCTGCGTTTTTTCAATGATTTCCTTTGCGGTCTTCTGCGCCTGCGCAGTGATTTCCTTTGCTTCCAACGCGGCTGCCTTGAGAGTCTCAGCCTGCTTGCGCTCTGCTTCAGCAAGCTGGGTTTTCATTTCCTCCGCATACTGAAGGCCATCGGCAATCTTGGTGCGGCGCTGCTCCAGGACATCCAGCACCTTCTTCCAGGCACCAAAATACAGAGCGGCAAAAATGAGCAGAAAACTCACAATCTGCGCCAACAGTGTTTTGATCTCGACGTGGAAGCCGGTGGCAATCTTCTCGATGGGACTGGAAGCGGCTACCGCATGGGCACCGTGCTCGACTGCGTGGCCCGCAACATCAGCTGCAATTTGAAGAAGGTCGATCATGTGGATTCCTGACTGGGGATTGCGTATGGGATTTGGAAATGGTCACCGGAGCCGCAGCATCCTTGCTGCCGCTCCGGAAAAACGGTAAGAGTCCGCAACAAGGCGAACACGGGTTCAATACAAAAACAACGAATAAAATGCAACCGCTTCGGCGAGTGCCATACCGATGATGCTCTGAACCAGAACCTTTCCGGATGCACTCGGATTGCGACCTACGGATTCCACAGCCTTGGTTCCGATCAGACCGACCCCCAGTGCGGCAGATGCGCATCCCAGGGCGGCAGTAAGTCCTTTTCCAAGGTCACCAGTAAGCTGTGCGATCACGTCGAAGTTTGAGATAATTTCTAACATAGGATGTATTTGATTTGAGTATTGATGATTGTCGAAGCTTGAAACGCATCTCTCTTGCGGGTGAATTTCAAAACTTCAGAAAACGATGGATGTGACGGGAAAACACATGTTTGACCAAAAAATCAATGGGCATGCCCATCTTCAGATTCATGATTGCAGATCAGTCCGATGTAAACAGCAACCAGCAGTGTGAATACCAGTGCCTGAATCAACCCAATGAGCAATTCCAGGAGGTAGAACGGTGCAGGCATGACCCAGGCAAACAATCCCATCATATTGAACAATAGATTTTCGCCACCAAAGACATTACCGAACAGTCGGAAAGAGAGGGATACTGGTCGAAAAGCAATGGAAATTACTTCAATGACCCCCACCGCCCAGAAAATCGGAAACAGAAGCATCCAGATGACGGTGCCGACATCCTTTTTGTCAGCCTTGTTCCCAAATAGATCAACTAGCAAGGCCTTCAATCCTGCATAGCGCAGCACGTAATAAAACCATGCACCTGTGGCAATGATCGCCAGGGCGAGCGTTGTATTCAGGTCCGCATTGGCCGGTCGAAACCAGTAATTGAAATGACCATCCTGATCGATCATTCCAATCGTTCCGACACCTGGGATCAGTGCGCTCCAGTTGTGAATCAGAATGATGAAAAAGTATCCAGCCAGCAGCCAGAAGGTGGGCCGAACCAAGCGTTTCCCGACAATGGGCTCGATGAGATTTTCCACTGCTTCTGCGACGATTTCAACCAGAGCCTGACCCGTGGAGGGAACCAGCTCTCCTTTCCGCACCGCAAGGCGAACAAACAAGATGAGCAGCAGAGTGACCGTCCACAGCATCACCATGGAGTTCGTAACCGTCAGTCCAAGGCCGGGTATCTCAAACAACCCGTAGGCATAGGGAGAAACTCCATCAGCAGCTTGAGCACTGGTGAGTAAGAACAGAAATGCAAGACCCGGTAGGATTCGTCTCATGGATGGTTGGCTGCTGGCAATATCAAAGAATTCGCTGCGCTCGGTCGCACTGAAATGAACCCAGCCATTGATGCCAGTTGGGTGCATTTTCGTCAATCGGATAATGGTGTAAGTTCAATGGCATTACGTCACAAAATTCATGCTTTAGGATTAGCGATAAAGAGTGTTTCCAAAACGAAACGATGGCTTTGACCACAAAAATCGAACAGATACGGGGAATCATTAGCATCCTCTAATCAGGAGTCACTTCTGTATCAGCAAAAGTCGCTTATTTGCCTACGTTCAGCCCTGAATCTCCCGCAAATGCTGTAAGTAAACCCCAATTCCATCGAGCAACATTTGTGTCGCAACTACCGTGAGTAACAAACCGAGCAGGGTTTCCATGGCCTTCATTCCCCTACGTCCGATGAACCGGTCCAGCGGGCTGCCAAGACACAGAATGGCGGAAGAAACCGCAGCTGCAAGTGTGATGGCCAGGATCCATTCCAAGAGTCGATCCGGTGCCTTCGATGTCAGCAGCAGGACAAACGCGATCGCCGAGGGTCCGGCAAACAAAGGAATGGCCATGGGGAAAATGAATGGGTCGGACTCTGTAGCTTCCCCAAAAACACCGTCCGGACGTCGAAAGATCATGCGGAAGGCGATGATGAACAGGATAAACCCTCCCGCAATTCCCATCGAATAATCCGAGAGGTGCATCCACCCCATCAGTTGGTTCCCCGCCACCGC
The DNA here is from genome assembly GCA_040224245.1 of Puniceicoccaceae bacterium. Lineage (NCBI taxonomy): Bacteria > Pseudomonadati > Verrucomicrobiota > Opitutia > Puniceicoccales > Puniceicoccaceae > Puniceicoccaceae bacterium. Next base: position 42,202 of record JBEGIR010000088.1, read on the forward strand.
AAAGACCAGAAGCACCAAATAGGCAATCAAACATTCCCGAACAATGACGCGAAATCGCTTTTCTGGTGCCACACGGTCGAGGGTTGCGATGAAAATGGGTACATTTCCGATCGGATCCAGAATGATCAATAAAAGTAAGACCGCCGAAAACCAGGACATTTCCATAACCACTCAGGCTAGATCTCAACATTGTGACACACAAATCAAATCCATTGCGTAGCACCGCTGTAGCCCTAGTGAAACGACTACAAAAAAACCGCGCCTGTTTCCAGGCGCGGTTCTCGAAGCGTTTATGAAATCAACAAAACTTATTCGTAGAAGGAAGAGGATTCTTCCTGAGAGACCGGACGCTTGATCTGGTCACTGACGACCTCGGCACGGAAGCGCAAGTCTCCCGTTCCAACAGCCTTCACACGAATCGTCCAGGATGCCTTCGCATTCGGAGCGAGTGCTGGCAGCATATCAAAGACGACTTCGCTGCCGTCCAAACGGCCCTTGGACGCACCGGAGGATTCCACGAATTCCATTTCCTTGGTCAGGAAAGCCTTCACCAGAATGCCAGTTGCCTCCAGGGAACCCTGGTTGGTCACCGACACATTGTAGGTGATTACATCACCGAGGGGAACCGGATCATTATCGTCTTCTACACCCACCAGAAGGGCCTCAATACCCTCCACATCGGTCACCATGGTTGCCTGAACCGTGTCGGCGGCAATTGCGCTGGCCTGAGTGGTGGAACGCGCAATCATGATGCGCTCACCCACCACACGGGTGCTGACAACCTTTGCCTGACCAGGATTCAGTGCACCAACGTTCCACACGACGGTGCGTCCCTGTGCAACACCTCCCTGGTCTGCAGAAGCAAGGGAAGTTCCTTCGGCGAGAACCTGCGTGATGCTGGTATCCCGTGCGATGCCATCACCCACGTTCTTCACTTCGATGGTGTAAGGAATAACATTGCCCACATAGCGCAGCTTCGGAGCATCGGCAGTGATCACCAGCTCTGGCTTCACGACTGACGTTTCGAGTGTCGCAACAGCTGAGATTCCGTCATTTGCAGTTGCGCGAAGCTGGGTTTGGTAGTTACCCGTTTCGACACCCTTGAGCACCAGATCGACTGCCTTGACTTCACCCGGAGCAAAGTTGCCCAGCGTCAGTTCAATGCGACTCTTTCCGTCCTCGGTCAGCAATCCACGCGGGAAGGTGTGCACCAGACGGGCGTCTTCGATGGGAGCAGTTCCACTGTTGCGGAACGACAGGTTAACCGGGATGGGTTCTTCAACCAGCGCCAGCCTTGCGTTGCTCACGCCCAGTGAGAGTTCGGGCTGAATGGAATTGGTCGCCAATGCGAGTGAACCCAGGCCAAAGCCGAGTGAGGTGTTTCCGTTATAGCGCAGCGAGCCTGTGCGGAGGGATTTCCCTTCGATGGTGATCGAGTGGGACTGTCCCGGACCAAAACCGTCGAAGGTCCAGACCAATTTCCCGTCACGTTCTTCCGGATACGGTTCCGCCGATGCAAAATCGAGGGAATCCGAAAGGGTTTCAGTGTGTACGATCTGGTCAACCGTGAAACTGCTCTGGTTGGTCAGACGCACGGTGTAGCGAATATCCTGACCAGGGCGAACCTCAGTAGGAACCTCACGCTCCACCAGAATGAACGCATCCTGAGGACGAGTCACATTCTGCGGGAACCCCTGCCAGGAGTAGGAGGTATCGTCGCGGTTTTCGTAGAACTGGTTTGTCTGCGCCGGGGAAACGGGTTTTTCAGTCTCGGTTTCCGGAGTGGCGGGGGGTGTGGTACAACCCGTGATGAGAGCAAGCAATCCAAGGATTGCTGTGAACGCCAGTGCGTTTTTCTTGTTTGAAAGTTTCATGCTAAAGTATCCTCCCATTCCTCGATTAGTTGTAGAAATTGGTAGATTCATTGAATGTCACCGGTTCGGTCAACTGATCGGATTCAACTACAGCGGTGAAACGCACGTCTCCAGCCTTGCGAGCCTTGATGACAACACGCCACTCGGCGACTGCATCCGGTTCGAGAGCCGGAAGTGAATCAAACACAATCTGATTGCCCTCAACCTTGGCCTGAGTCGGTCCGGTGGAGTTCACGTATTCCATGCCTTCTTCCAGCACGCATTTCAGGCGGATACCCGTGCCTGCAAGGCTACCCTGGTTTTCAACCTGAATGACATAGACTTCATTGTCACCCACTGGAACCGGGTCATTGATATCGGACAGGCGAGTCAGCAATGCAGCTACACCCTGAACATCGGTCACCATGACCCCTTCAACAGTATCCGCTGCATTGGCCTGAGCCACAGCACTGGTGCGAACGGTCATGATTTGTCGTGCTGCAACGCGGGAGGTGACAGTCTTCGTTTCACCCGGAAGCAAGCTGCCAACTCGCCAGACTACAGTATTGTCCTGCAGAACACCACCTTCATTGGCACTGACAAACTCAGTGCCCGCAGCGAGGTATTGCGACACGACCAAATCACGAGCACGACCATCGCCCCGGTTGGTCACTTCAACATTACTAACGATGGTATTTCCAACAAAACGCATGGACGGTGCTGAAGCCGTCAGCTCGAGATCGGGTTTGAGAACCGCAGTTTCCATGACTGCGTTTGCTGTGATTCCGTCACGAGCAGTTGCAAGCAGATCCACCGTGTATCGTCCTGTTGCAGTCGAGCGCAGGCTGACATCAAAGACCTTCAGGTCGCCCGGGAAGAGGTTACCAATCGCCAGGTCAAATTGATCTTTGCCCGCATTGGTCACCAGACCATTCGGAAGAATCTGTGACAAATATGCATCGTAAACCGGTGCACTTCCTCCATTGCGGAAGGTGAGCTTCACCGGAATGATGTCTCCAATAATACTGTCCTCTGGTGCCTCGACCGCCAGATTCAACTGAGGCTGAACCACACTGGTGATCGAAGTCAACGGCCCGATGTTGAAGTCAAGCGTCGTATCGTTCAAGTGATTCACCTGACCTGGTCCCGGTGTGGAACCGGTGATCGAAATAACTTCAACCTGACGTGGAGCCAGTGCTTCGAACTCAAAGCGCAGCAGATTGTCGCGAGCCTCCGGATTTGGCGAGGCAGATTCGAACTCAAAATTCGACGGAATGCGCTCGGTGAGAATCACCTTATCAATCTGGAAAGCGGAATTGTTCGTCACCATGATCTTGTAGCTGTAAGGCGTGCCCGGGCGAACTTCGCGCGGAACTTCCTTGCTGATCAGAATCATGGTCTGCTCCGGTGAGGAAGCGGTGAGGGGGAACCCCTGCCAGTCGTAATTGGTATTTTGCTGAACCGACTCGGGAGAATCGATCACCTGTGAGCTGCCAGACGCATTGCTGTCACCCACGAGTTGCCCTTGCATGGCAAACGGGGTCAACAACGCAAAACACAGGACCGATACCAAGCGAAGGCGGGTCAACGGTGTGGTTGTATTAGATTTCATATCTGCTCGAATTTGAGAGTAATTGTCGGATCTTTTTTGGGTTTAAACCGAAATTCGAAGTTTTATGGCAACTCTTTCTGAAAGCAACTGTTTTAGGGACCAATCATCGATAAAGTGCAGAAAAACCGTGCACTTAGACTCATTTTCAAGATTCTGAACCCCTGCTGGATTCACTCTCACATTTTTTGAATCTTGTGTTTGACTTGCGATTTTTTTCCGGCTTTCATCGCCACTTCACCCTGAGTGGTGGGATATCCAAGTTGGCCAAAGGACTCTGACTGTAAATCAGCCGGGCTCAGCCCTTCGGGGGTTCGAATCCCTCTCCCACCACCATTTTTACCTCCAATCTTCACTCAAATACCATTGCGCGCTCCATCAGAGGTGTTGAAGGATGGGAACCACAAAGAGGTTCGTTACAAATAGTATAAAGTGATAATCCTTTTCCATGCAATCACTTGCGAATCACCCTCACACCCCAGGTGAATTCCAAAAAAAAGACCCGCTCTTCCGAGCGGATCTTCACAAATTCATCAACAAAGCGGATTTTTCAGGAGCGTGACTCCAACGGTTCATATTCCCGCAGCACGGCCCCAGTGTAAATCTGACGCGGCCGATGAATGCGTGAACGCGGGTTCGTGGCGATTTCATACCAGTTTGCAATCCAGCCCGGCAAACGACCAATTGCAAACATGACCGTGAACATGTCCACCGGAATTCCAGCGGCCTTGAGGATGATGCCGCTGTAAAAATCCACATTGGGATACAGCTTGCGCTCAATGAAATACTCATCGTTAAGTGCCGCCTGCTCAAGATTGTGTGCGATCTCAAGCAATGGGTCATTCAATCCCAGCTTGTTCGTCAAGGTATCCGCCACCTTTCCGATAATCTTGGCACGTGGATCGTAGTTCTTGTAGACGCGGTGTCCAAATCCCATCAACTTGGCTTTGCCGTCCTTCGCTGCCTGGATAAAATCTTTTCCATCGTCGCCCTCACTGTGAATCTTTTCAAGCATGCGAACTACGGCCGTATTTGCCCCTCCATGGAGAGGTCCCCAAAGCGCACAAACGCCAGCCGCCACCGAAGCAAACAGGTTTGCCCCGCTTGATGCCACCATGCGAACCGTAGAGGTCGAACAATTTTGCTCATGGTCTGCATGCAACAGCAGGAACAAGTCCAACGCCTTGGCAACACCATGTTCGTCCACATATTCGTTGTAAGGCTCGGAGAACATCATGTGCAGGAAGTTCGACGCATACGGAAGATCCGAACGCGGATAAACAAAGGGCAGCCCCATTTGCTTGCGATACGCCATCGCCGCAATCGTGCGTACCTTCGAAATCAGCAGTGCAGCCGCATCGTCAAAAAACTCGATGTCCTGCTCGCGATTGTTGGACGCCATTTTGGGGTAATAACACCCCAGCGCATTCAACATCGACGAAAGAATCGCCATGGGGCGGGCCTCAGAGGAAAACCCGTCAAACAGGCTGTTCATGTTGGTATTGATCGCCGCATTGGTGCGAATGCGGGTGCGGAACTGATTCAGCTGATCCGCCGAGGGAAGCTCTCCGTAAATGATGAGATAGGCAGTCTCGATGAACCCGGAATTTTCCGCCAGATCTTCAATCGCGTATCCCCGGTTTCGAAGGATGCCCTTTTCGCCATCAATATAAGTAATCGCGCTCTCACAGGAACCCGTATTCCCATAGCCCTCATCGAACGTGATGTGCCCACTATCCGACCGAAGCTGACGCACATCAATGGCATTCTCATTTTCGGTACCGGTAATAATGGGGTAGGTGTAGGACTTCTCTCCAATGGTAATGGTAGCTGTTTTATCCATAATTTTTGCCGCTTGAACTGGTCTAAGTTGGGTAAGATCGAATGAGGGTCAAGCCCGACTCAGTCTCAAGAAGTTTTCGTAAATTTGCAATCCGATAGCCTGACTTTTTTCCGGATGAAACTGCACAGCATAGCAATTTCCGCTGCGAACGGCACTGACAAAGGGATGACCGTGATCAGTCCATCCCCAGGCCATTGAATCCTCTTCGGGCACAACAAAGAAACTGTGGTCAAAGTAGAATTGAGGTTCTCCTTCAAGCAACCCTTTATCCATCACGGTATCCAATCGATGGAACTGAACGGCATTCCACCCCATGTGGGGGATCTTATACGGCTGCGAGAGCTGAAACCGCCTCACCACACCGGGCAGGATGTTCAGTCCCTTCGCATCATACTCTTCGGATCGCTCAAACAAGGCCTGCAATCCCAAACATACCCCAAGAAACGGGCGGTTTTCGCGAATCCAGGAACGCACCCAGTCCGCCATGCCGCGATGATGCAAACCACGCATGCAATCCCCAAGGGCACCAACCCCGGGAAGCACGGCATGATCAAAGGCATCCGGGTCGGCGGGTTCACTCAGCAACACCGGCACTCCCCCCACTTTTTCGAGTGCTTTGCACACCGAGTGAAGGTTGCCCATGCCATAATCTATCACGGCAACTTTATGCATGGCAGCTTCCTGAATCACAGCATGCCTTTTGTGGAAGGGATTTCTCCCTCGATCCGTGGATCCAGACGAGTTGCCTGATCCAGCGCACGTGCAAATGCCTTGAATTGTGCTTCTGCAATGTGGTGCGGCTCATCGCCATACTGCAGCGTCAAGTGCAGGTTCATGCCCATCGCATTTGCAAATCCCTGGAAAAACTCCCGAAGCAGCAAGGTATTAAAATCCCTCACAAAAGTGACCTCGTATCGCACACGGTAAACAAGGAAAGCGCGGTTACTCAGGTCGAGGGCGCAGCTGACCAGTGTTTCATCCATGGGAAGCTCCATGGAGCCATAGCGCACAATACCACGTTTCTCACCCAGTGCTGCACGAAAGGCTTCCCCCAGTGCAATGCCAAGGTCTTCCACAAGGTGGTGATAATCCACATCCAGGTCACCCGTTGCCTTCAAATTGAGATCGAATCGGCCGTGCTTGCAGAACAGGGTCAGCATGTGATCCATGAAAGGTACGCCGCAGGTACCTTCAAAGGAACCAACTCCATCCACCTTCAGCTCGAGGTGAATCTGGGTTTCGTGTGTATTACGGTCGAGAGTTGCTATGCGCGCTTTGTCCATTGTTGCAGTTGGTCTTGGACCCGGTCCATTTGCTCGGGCGTCCCGATCGAGATCCGTAATCCGGACGCAATCAGGGGGTGATTGGAAAAATACCGCACCAAAATGCGGTTCTCAACCAGAAACGCATAAAGTGACTGGGCAATTTCAGGACTGGAGCACTGCTGGGGATCTACCGGGATGGTAAACACAAAATTGGTTGCTGATGGAAGTACACTCCATCCCAACTGACCCTGGAGAAAGTCGCTGAAACTGCGTCGGGTTTCGGCGATGATTGCATGCTTTTCCCGATAGTAGTCTTTATCCTTCAATGCCGCCACCCCAGCGGCCTGCGCAAGGCGGTCCACATTGTACACGTCACGGATTTTATGAAAGGTTTCCACAACGTCGGGGTGCACGATGCCAAATCCAAGACGAAGGCCCGCCAATCCAAAAGTCTTGGAAAAACTCTTCACCACAATCACATTGGGAAATTCCCGGATCAGCGGAATCGCCGACCAGGGTGCAAAGTCTCCGTAGGTTTCATCCAGCACCACGATGCATTCTTTCTCATGCAACAGTTTCAGCAATTCCTCCTGTTTAAAGGCAACCCCACTCGGCGCATTGGGCGAGGTGAGCAGAAGCATTTTCGCATCACACTGGATCAGCGACTGCAGTGGCAACGCGAACTCCGGACCATATTCCAGGGGAACCCCCATCACTGCCTGATTCGAAAGCAGCGTTGTGTAGAGCGAATAGCTCGGATTGAGAAAAGCTGCGCGTTCTCCTGGATCGAGCAGGCCGCGAATGCAGCAGTTCAGTGCGTCATCACATCCGTTAAAGAGTATCACCTGCCTCGGATCGACACCGTACTGCGAAGCGATTTGCTCCCGCAATTCGCTGCCAGTCGGATCGGGGTAATACCGCAGTTTACCGCAAGCCTTCTGGATCGCTTCCTTCACATCAGGACTCGGATCAAACGGAAACTCGTTGGTATTGATCTTGATCCAGTCGGAAGTATTGCGCTGCTCACCGGGCACATAGGCTTTGCCGGCCTGCATGCGCTGCGGTATGTAATCCTTCCATTGAAACGTTGCAGAGGTGCACACGGGTTCAGTTCCTTGAAAATGACAGGGTTTTGCCCTCAGGCTCAAATGGTTCGAGCAGGGCCTGCTTAAAATCAAATCCTTCAGCGAAGTCGGCGATGTCATCCCGGTCGTTTTTTCCCAGGACTCCCACCTCGATCAGGTTGAAAACGATGTTTCCAAAATCCCGGGACTCTCGAAGTCCCCAATACTGAAAAACAGTGTAGGCCAGGGGTCCAAACTGCTCCAGGGCAAACTCCCGGATGCCCTCGAGCAACTGCTGCCCGGAGACATGCTTTGAGTCGCCCGCCATCCCCTCTTTTTTCAAGGATTTCAGGGTGAAATCGAGCGCTCCCCGAACAAAATAATAGGCCCCTTTTTCATAGCGGCTATCGTGATCGAGGATCGCCTCAATGACTTCACTGTAGGTTCGTTGCGCCATGCTCGACAATCCAGGCTTCCCGCATGCCGTTGACGCATGTCATCGACGGCACGGGTGCCTTGGGATTAGTACTTGTAGTGCTCCTGTTTGTAGGGACCATCCACCTTGACGCCCAGGTAGTTCGCCTGGGCTTCTGTCAGCCTGGACAGGCGCGCGCCGATGCGCTGCAGGTGCAGGCGTGCAACCTCCTCGTCCACGTGCTTGGGCAGGATGTAAACACCCGGACGATATTTCTCCAGATTCGTCCAGAGTTCAACCTGGGCCAACACCTGATTCGCAAAGGAATTTGACATCACAAATGACGGGTGCCCCGTTGCGCAGCCGAGATTAACCAACCGACCTTCTGCGAGAATAAAAATCGATTTCCCGTCAGGAAAAAAGTACTGGTCTACCTGGGGTTTGACATTGAGTTTTTGAACTCCGGGAGCCTTGTTCAGGCGACTCATCTGGATCTCGTTGTCAAAGTGACCAATGTTGCAGACAATGGCCTGATCCTTCATTGCCTCCATGTGTTCGAAGGTGATCACATCGTAACAACCCGTCGTGGTCACATAGATGTCCCCTTCCGGCAACGCATCCTCGATGGTCATGACCCGGTAACCCTCCATCGCTGCCTGCAGGGCACAGATGGGATCGACCTCTGTCACAATCACAATGGCACCCATGCCTCGCAATGCCTGCGCACATCCCTTGCCGACGTCGCCGTAACCACAGACCACAGCCACCTTACCGGCAATCATGACATCCGTAGCGCGCTTGATTCCGTCGATCAAGGACTCGCGGCAGCCATAGAGGTTGTCAAACTTGGACTTGGTGACCGAATCATTCACATTGATCGCGGGCACAAGCAGTTTGCCATCCTCTTGCATCTTATAGAGGCGGTGTACTCCAGTCGTGGTTTCCTCGGAAACGCCCTTCCATTCCTTGACCACACCATTCCAGTGCAGGGGATTTTCCTCGTAGATTTCCTTGAGCTTGGCCTTGATAACCTCCTCCTCGTCGCTCGACGAGGGTTGATTGACCCAGTCATCACCATTCTCAAGTTCGTACCCCTTGTGGATAAAGAGTGTCGCATCTCCCCCGTCATCCACGATCAACTGGGGTCCCTTGCCGTCGGGCCAGGTCAATGCCTTGTAGGTGCACCACCAGTATTCCTCAAGCGTTTCTCCCTTCCACGCAAAAACGGGTACTCCCGCAACCGCAATCGCCGCAGCAGCATGATCCTGTGTCGAAAAAATATTGCAGCTGGCCCAGCGCACATCCGCACCAAGGTCAACAAGAGTTTCGATCAGCACCGCCGTCTGAATGGTCATGTGCAGTGAACCCATGATGCGAACCCCAGACAATGGCTTGGAGGCTTTGTGCTTCTCACGGATTGCCATCAAGCCAGGCATTTCCTTCTCGGCAATATTGATTTCACGGCGTCCAAAGTCCGCCAGGGAAAGGTCCGCAACTTTGTATTCCAGCGCGGTTTCAACCGTTGTTTCGGTAGTCATCGTGGTTTTCATAGAGATGGGCAATGCCAGTGTTCAGGATTGATGAGCAGTCACATAGTCCTTGAGGGACTGAGCCTTGTTGGTCTGCTCCCACGGAAGATCATCTTTTCCAAAGTGCCCGTAGTGTGTCGTCTTGCGGTAAATCGGGCGCAGCAAGTCGAGCTGGCGAACAATCTCTGCAGGCTTGAAGCTAAACGTGTTTCTCACCGCAGCAGCAATCAGTTCCTCCGAAACCGTTCCGGTGCCGAAGGTATCAATCGCAATGCTCAGCGGCTCGGGATAACCGATGGCGTAGGCAACCTGGATCTCCACAATCTCGGCCAGCCCCGCTGCGACAATGTTTTTGGCAACCCAGCGGCCCATGTAGGTTGCAGAGCGATCCACCTTGGAAGGGTCCTTGCCCGAAAACGCACCGCCACCATGGCGTCCCCAACCGCCATAGGTATCCACAATGATTTTGCGACCTGTCAGACCAGCATCGCCCTGTGGTCCTCCGACCACGAACTTGCCAGTCGGGTTGATGAAATATTCGGTTGAATCGGTGAGCAGCTCTGCCGGAATGATCTTGGAAATGACTTCCTCCTTGCAGAAGCGCACGATCTCCGCATGCGCTACATCTGCGGTGTGTTGTGTTGAAATCACCACATTTTCCACCGACACCATTCGCCCTTCATCATAGCGAACCGCAACCTGGGCCTTGCAGTCGGGACGCAGCCACGGAGCAAGTTTGCCTTCCTTGCGGATTTCAGCCAACCGGCGCAGGATGCGATGGGCAAACATCACGGGCGCAGGCATGAGCTCCGGGGTTTCCTTGCTCGCATATCCAAACATGATGCCCTGGTCTCCTGCACCTTGTTCTTCGGTTGCCTTGCCTTCAGCCGCCCTAGCATCCACGCCCTGCGCAATATCCGGAGATTGAGAGGTCAATGCATTGACCAGGAAAACCCGGTCCGCGTGAAACACGTCATCATCGTTAACGTAACCAATATCGCGAATCGCCGCTTTGACCACTTCTTCGTAATTGAACTTCGCGCGAGTCGTGATTTCACCTGCCAGAAAAACACAGTTGCTTTTCACCAGGGTTTCGCAGGCGACTCGACTGTGGGGGTCCTGCTCAAGGCAGGCGTCCAGCACACTGTCTGAAATATAGTCGGCGACTTTGTCAGGATGTCCTTCTCCGACAGATTCGGAGGAAAAGATGAATTTTTTTAACATGTTGAGTGAGCGGTTGAAACGCAAACAAGCACAAAAAGCCTTTTTGCGGTGAAAATCAACGCCTGATTCCCAAATGTGCCACCTACCATCAACGACAAGGATAGACATCCGGCTCAATAAGCAGAATCCGATGGAAAAAACAACTCCGCCAGAGTCTTGAACAGGATTTCCAGATCCATGCGAAGTGACCAGGAGTTGATGTAGGCGATGTCGAGTTTCACGCGCTCCTCAATCGAGGCCTTGTCCACAACTTCACCTCGAAACCCATGCACCTGTGCCAGTCCGGTCAGACCCGGCTTCACAAAATGACGGATGCGGTAGGTCCCTACAGTCTCCGCAAACAAATCGTCATGCTGCAATAAATGGGGTCGGGGGCCAACCACACTCATGTCTCCCTTGAGCACATTGATGAATTGGGGAAACTCATCAATACTGCGACGGCGCATCATCGCTCCGAAGGGGAAAATGCGCTCATCGCCCAATGTCGCCTGCTTCACCTCCTGCCGTCGCTCGCGGTCCACCTTCATCGAGCGAAACTTGAAGATCTTGAAGCGTTCCTTGCGCAGGCCACCACGGAATTGACGGAAAAAGAGAGGTCCGGGAGCCTGTTTCGATTGCATGATCATGACCCATATGCTGAGGAGCGGCAGCACCAAAAACACAACAGGAAGCGATATTGCAATATCCATCAATCGCTTGATCGCACGATTGATGGGGTTCTGAAGCGGCTCGTCCTGCAGGGTAAAAAAAGTGTGGGCACCGTGGCGTGTGAAATGTACTGGCTGATCGACATAATCATGCCAGAAGTTGTACACCATCACATGACAGCCAAAACTGTCGCAGACGGAAAACACCTGCCTGTACCACTCCCGATTCTGCTCGCTGTCGAGCACAATCACCTGATCCACGGCGTGATCGGTGATCACACGATTCAGATCTTCCACCGTGCCCAGAAGTGGGAGTTCCTCAAAATCCGGATCGGGGATGGGGCGATCCGTATTCACCACGCCTACAACCTCCAGTCCGGATCGCGGCAAATCCTGCACAAACCCTGAAAGTTGCTTCAGTTTCTCCGGTCCTGCGAGAAGGATCGTGGTGAAGCGCTGGGTCTTGCCAAAAAACAATGCCGTCAGCAATACGGGAAGATAGCGATGCAATACCAGCAATGTAGGCCAGAGCGTCACAAGGTAAGTCGAGAGGAATACACGCGAAATGCCTTTGTCCTTGGTCGCAAAAACGATCGCAAACAACACGGTGAGCGTGATCAGCGTGTCCTTGTTCGCAGAACTCAATGCCCGCAACCACCGGGTGGATGGTGCATTGAGCACACTGCGCTCCTCCTGCACCTGAAATCCGAGCCGGATCAGCTGCGCCAGCACGATGCCAAGGAAATAAACGGCATAGTCCGTTTGCTCATAGGTCATGGTGTCGAGAACCTCGACGCCCATGAACATGTGGAAAATGAACCACAGGATTACCCAGAGTGCGATCACCCAGGTCTTGATCATTTCCACTCCACTGTTTCGACGTGCTATCACAACGGGGATGTAGGGGAGTTTTTCAAGATTTCCAACTCGATTCGTCGATTCAGCATTCGCTGCCCGACATCAGCTTTTCAATCAGACGCAAGTCCCGTTTGGTCGGACGACCCATTCCGCGGTCACGACGCAGCGCAGGCGCTTCCCGAGCCGCCTGAAGTACATCCAGCACTTCCTGCGGGGTGGTTTCCAACAGAAGCGATGGTACTTCTTTCGCGGACACCCGATGCTCAACCGACGCCAAAATGCGATAACTGCGATTGGCACCCGCACGCCGCATCTGGAACTCCTGTCCCGGTTTTACCAGACGGGAGGGTTTGACACGATCACCGCCGATACGAACCTCGCCGGACCGACAAGCCTGGGTCGCCTGGCTGCGTGTCTTGCACAGCCTCACGTGCCAGAGATATCGATCCAGTCGCATACCTTCGCTATCCATTGCCTAAAGATATCACACGATTCCCCTGCAAGATGCAAGTCACGGTCCAAGCTTTTGAACGAATGCAACCGAATTCTCCTCCCAAATCACACCTGACAAAGGCTTGACTTTGCCCAAAGCCCTTTCAGTATCGACGGCTTATCGCATGAGGATGGGTGGCAGAGTGGTCGATTGCGGTGGTCTTGAAAACCATTGAGCCGGAGACGGTTCCGGGGGTTCGAATCCCTCCCCATCCGCCATTCGACGCATTTCCTCAGTTCCTTCGTTCACTTGCGCATGGCAATCCATCCTCGAAATTTCGGATTCCGGAATCGGCAAGGATGCCTTCAGCGGATTGCACGCAGCGTGAGAAACGCAAGGGACAACGCCAATCCCACACTCCAAAGTGTTCCAATCAGCACGTATTCTGCCAGGGGTTGTTTTTTGGATTCCTCAAATCGCAAAATCGATTTGGCGGCGATGAGAAAGCCAATTCCACTGGGTTGCCCAATCATCACAAAAACAAAAATCAATGCCCGTTCGAGCTTGCCAATCATGGAGCCTCCGTGGCGCAGGCCTTTGCTGAGTTCATGCCTCAATTCCGGATTCTGATCGCACATTTCATCGGAAACCGCACGAATGAAAAATCCAACGCCAAAGACCGCAGCGACAAATCCGGCTCCCAAAACAATCTCACGATGGAAAACAACGGTTCTGAGCGTTTCGGGTTGCGGCAGCAGTCCACCCAGCAACCACGCGAGTGCTCCCAGCGTGAGCACATGAACAACCTGATCCACAACAAACGCTCTTGAAGTTGCCTGAAAGCGTGCCTTCACAAAATCCACCAAAGCATGCATGAGGGCTACCGCCGGAATCAAGGGCCACCACTGCCATTGCTGCAGAATCAGGTAAGCTACCATTCCATGGATGCATGCATGCAGCATGAGATTGGAAAGGCTGCGTTTGTCAGCCGCTACCCGATCACTCTGTAGCAAAAAATCCCCATAGACATGGGCTGCGAGCAGCAATATCCAGATTTCTTTCATCCTTTGTGATCGAATTGAAGCTCAGAAATCAAGCATCTATTAAATAGCAAGTTATTTTGTTTTACTTCACCTGTTGCAAGCAATTCAGCTTGCTTATTATTTCCGAATAATTTTTCACTCTCCACCCAGAAATCCTCTCTTCCATAGCACACTCGTCGCTCACTCCGTTTTGAAATCCACCCACAATGCGTCAGCATTTCGAAGAACCGGTTCCCAGTGCGATGCCCACGCGATACGCTTCAATGCGTCATGAATGGCCTGGCGCGTCGGTGCTTCCCCGTCAGACTTTCTCGACAGGGGATGCTGTGCAACCTCATCCTGTGTCATCCCCAACAGTGTGCCGACCACCGCAATCGACGACGACGGTGACCAGCGCTGGATGAGTAGATCCATGAGCGGAAATGACATCGTACTCAACGAATGCGCAGCAAACTCCGGCCCCCCATCAAAAGCCCAACGCAACC